>JAEFAK010000043.1 GCA_016287555.1 Oscillospiraceae bacterium | reverse complement strand
CTCCATGGTGACAGTATGAACGGCTTTTTCATCCAGAGCGACCGTAAGCGTCTCGTCGCCGCTCAGAGCGGGAATGGTGTAGGTCGCCGCGGAGGAGTAGAGGACGACGTCCTCGCCGTCGAGCGACTTGACCGAGCCGTTGACCGGAGAGATGAAGAAGTACTTGCCGGTGTCTGCGATATACACGTAAGAGCTGTTCTTGCGGACGGTATCGCCGACGGTGACGTTCGTGGCTCTCGGATCGTTTTCCGTGGTGGCCTTGAGGGCCGTGCCGGATCCGGTCCAGCCGACGAGGTCGACCCAGCCGGGGTAGGCAACGGATACCGAGACCGGAGAGCCGCCGGGAACGTTCTCAACGACCTTGCTGCCGCCGCTCAGATATTCGTCGTAGGAGAAGCTGTAGTCCCTGTCGCCGATTATATAGGTGACGGATATGTCGGGGACCATCTCGGAGACCCGATCAAGATCGTATACGAGCGTCAGAGCGAACATCTGCTGGATCGTCCAGCCGTAGACGGTGGTATCCTGATCGATCGTCAGAGTGTAAGTGCCCGCATCGTAGTCAGCCGTGCCCTGCGTGCCCTGAGAGGCGTAGAGGCGGCTGGTGTCGAATTTGTATCCGAGAGCCGGGGCGACGGTGATCTCAGTTCCGCCCTTGACCCTGTTGCCGGAATTGATGGTCGTGACGACGCCCTCGTCATCGACGTAGGAGGCGGTAAGACCGTTGGAGGGGCCGCCGTCTATGTAGTTGAAGATATAGCCGTCGCGCTCAAATACCGCGTAGAGCGAGCAGCTTACGGCCGGCATGATGAATTCGAACGAGCTGCTCATCTCGCCGCCGTCTTCATCGTCGTATGCCGTGCCCTGTCCCTGCTCGGTATAGCGCCATTCTTTGAAGTGATAGCCTTCATTGGCCTCGGCGGTAAAGGTGAAGAACGAATTCTGGCGGACGACGCTGCCGCTTGCCAGAGATGCGTCGCTGCAGGTGAGCGTGCCGCTGTTCTCGCCGCCGATGACGCCGAAGGAAAGCGTGTTCTGCCTGATGGCGAACTGGACTTCGATCGTGGTGTCCTCCGCCATCATGGTGTGGACCAGGGTGTTGCTCTTGCTGCCCTGAGCCCTGCCGTTGACGTACCAGTCATAGATCTCGTAGCCGTCGTCGGGCTGTGCGCTGAAGACGACGCGGACGCCGGCCTGGATCTGCGCGGAGAGCTGCTCGACGCTGCCCAGCGGGCCGGACGAGGTGCCGGTCTCGGGCACGAGCATGTAAGCGCGTCCGACGTTCAGCCCGTCGAAGGGACGTACGCCCACGTCGACCGCGAACGCCGCGCCGAGAATGGTGAGCTGGCCGGAACGGTAGGTGATCTGGTAGTTGTCAAGCGCCGCGGTACCGATGATGGAATACGCGCCGCAGAGCTTGCGGACGGTAGTCGCGTCGAATTCCGTTCCTGCGGTGTTGTAGTATTTGGGCGCGATGCTGGTGTCGGCAAACTTGAATTCGCCGTCCTCGATATCGCAGTCGGCCCAGCTGCCGTTGACCAGATCGAGCATCGAGAAGGTGATGTCGTCGGCCGTACCCGTGTCAGATTCTCCCGCCTTAAGGTTCTTGGGGATCTGGAGCGTGACCGCGCGGGGCATGACCTCGATGGAGGCGTAGGCGGAGCCGTCGGCGCCCTCGGCGCTCATGGATATGACGTAGACGCCCGCAGGTATGCCCGCGTTAAGGATGTAAGCTCCGGTATCGGGCAGAGCGGAGATGTAGGAGCTGACGTCGTCTCCGAAGAGAGCGTAGCCTTCCATGAAATCGGCCGCGCCGTCGGCAGGAGCGGTGAAATACCACTTCATGCCTTCCGGATCGGTATACATGTATCTCGTGCCCTTGACGGCGCTGTCCTCATAGGCAACGGCGCCGGAGAGAGCCGCGCGGCTGAGCGGGGCCGCAAGACGCATGCTTACGGAAGCCGCGTCGATATCCTGCGTCGTGGTGACGCCGCCAGCCTTCGTGACCTCGCGGAATATGATCTCGGCCTCGTCGCCGTAAGTCACGGAGGAGGGAAGGTCGATATCGAAGCCGCTGGCGCGCTGAGACAGATACAGCGTCTGTCCGGAGCAGGATTTGAAAATGTACGAGCCGGAATAGTATACCTCGACGGAATACATGCCCTCGGGCAGTATCTGGTCGAGGACCGCCGTTGCCGTACCGGAGGCCGTGAGCTGAGCGAAGAACTGATAGTTCTGGCCGGTGGCATTGGAGGTCAGGTTGAAGGTGACCGTGCCGCTGGGGATGGAAGCGCTGTCTGGGTGTGCGTTTCCGACCTCGGCATAGAGCTGGATGCCGCCGCCGGCAACGTCGTTGACGGAGACTTCCTTGATGAAGCTGGTGCGCTTGGCGTGAGTCAGCGTCACCTCATCGGAATAGGCCGTGATGGAGACGTTGCTCGCCTTTGTGATGACATTGGCTCTGCACCTGTAATCGCCGGCCGAGTCTATGCCGGCAGAGGCGAAGGTGAGCGTCTTGCCCGTTTCGCCTATAAGGTCGACCCAGGCGCCCTTGTCCTTCTTCTGCCACTGATACTGGACGACGGAGTAGTAGTTGGCTATCGTCTGTCCCGCGGGGCCGGAGACGAGCGCCGTCAGATAGGCGTTCTTGTCCGGGTAGACGAGGAGCTGCTTATCCTGCTCGTCGTCGGATTCCGTTATGACGATGCGCGGATATCCGTCGTCTGCCTTTGTCCTTGCAGAGAGCAGGGCCGAAGGCGTCGACAGCGGAGGAACGGGCGCGAGCCTCTCCACCTGTATCGCATACTGATACTCGGTGTAGGGCGAGAGGTTCGTATCCTCGATGTAGTATTCCTTGTAGGGCGTGCCTTCGTCGTCGTACTTGATCCTGTAATGATCGGAGTCGCCCGGAGCGATCCTCGCGATCTCCTGAAGACCGCCTCCGACGGGGAAGTCGAACTGCTTGTAGATGATGAACGCCGTGACGGGGTCGTCATAAGTCCAGGTCAGGACGTTGGTGTCGCTGGTGGTGAGGTCGTAGTCCTGCTGGAAATCGTCCGGAAGCTCCGGGGGCTTGGCCACGTCGTTGACTATGAAGGAGATGACGGGGATGCGGGCGCTGGTCGCCTGACCGATGTTGGCGTTGGCCTCATCGTCGTCGTTTTCCTTGCTCTTGTCACCGAAGCAGTAGTAGTAGCTGAAGAGCTTCCAGTTGAAGTAGTAGCCGTAGGGCTGGAACTCGAGAGGCATGTTCGCGACTTCGGCGGCGATGGTAGTGCCCTTCATATCGGTATCGGCCCAGCCGCCCGCCGGGTTGAGGGAGAACTGGACGCCGCCTGTGCTCTCAAAGCCGGACTGGCCGATGTCGACCTGTCCTTCAGCGCCGCCGCCGATCTTGAATTCGATCTCGGCGCCGAGAGAGTAGGAAGTCTCGTTCTCTTCGGTTATCGCGATCTCCTGCTCGATGCTGCCGTTGCCGTAGCCGACGCCGGCCGCGTCCTGATCCCATTCGACGATAACGTCATACCCCTTGGAGGAGGTGGGATAGGAGGCCGGGTCGCCCGGAGTGGAGGTGATCGCTTCGCCGGCTATCGGCGGGAGGATATCGTAGTTGCCCTGTATGGATTCGTAGTAGTCCAGCGTCAGGACCTGATACGCGGGCTGATATGTGTTGGATACGATATCAAACGTCTCGTCGTAGCCGTTCTTGTCGTTCGGGGTCAGGATGCGGTAGACGTAGTTTTCCGTGGGTATGCTGAAGAACGCCACGGCGTCCTGATCTCCGTACGTGCCGAAGGTCATCGTGTATTCATAGGATGTGGTGTGGCTGTCCTCATACGAGAGGGTGAAGCCCACGCCCCATTCTATCGCGAATTTGATGGAGCCGCCGGTCAGCTCGTGGTTGCCCCAGCCTCCGATGGAGAAGTCCACGCTGACGGTCGTCGTGTCGGCGTGCCCGTGGGACATGCCCCAGGAGTTGGTGTTGTTTCCGGCAAACTCATATCCTGTCGCCTCGTCGACGTCCTCGAAATACGGGGCCGCGGCGATGACTGCCAGCACCTTCGGGTCGGAGTAGGTCAGATAGTGCTGGCCGGTATACTCCATGATGATGGTGTCGATGTCGCAGTCGAGGAAGGTCAGAGCCTGCCCGCGGTAGTCGCCCGTGAAGTCGTCGGGGCAGGTGATCGTCGCGGACAGCTTGCCGTCGGACGTGCCGTTCACGACCGCGTACTGGTTGTAGTGGTGGCCCTCACCATCAAGATGAGACGTAGTCCCAACAGTATTCGTGACGAGGATCTGGAAGCCCTTGCCGTTGATGTCGGCGGCTGCCGCGCCGTATTCGGCATAGTTGAGCTGGGTGACGTCGGAGCCGCTTACGATCCTGCCGCCCCAGCGCTTGTTGCCTATGCTCAGGGCATTCTCGCCGTCGTATTTCTCCGTCATCTCGCCCTTCAGCGAGAGAGTCGACTGTACCGACTGATAAAGGCAGCTGTCGAGATACAGATACGGGTACTCAGCGCCCTCAGGCTTGAAGACTGCGGCGTTGGTGACCAGATAGGGCATGGAGTAATAGTGCTCGTCAAACCCGTTTCCGGAGACCCACGACGTCGTTGTGGTGCCGTCGAGAGTGTTCTGCTCGAAGTGGCCGTCTACCGGCTGCATCAGATCGGACGAATTGACGAGCAGTCCGGCCTGACGGTCATAGATGTAAGTGATCACCGTGCGCTGGGTGTTGCCGCCGACGGTAGTGCCGAAAATGCCGGCGAACTGCCCCAGATCGCTGACGGGCTGGCCAGCCGCTATGAGCTCTTCGACGCCGTCGCAGTCAAGATCGCCCTTGATGAGACTGACGCGGCCCTGCTCGCCGAGCGTGCCGGTCGCCAGATCGATGTTTGTGAGATTCTGGAGCATGCTGCTGCGGTCGCCCCAGAGCATGACCGCTCTGCTGGCCTCCAGACGGCTGATGGCAAAGGCGAGAAGAGCGTCGTTGACGACCGCGCTGCCGTAAGATATGCCCAGATCGTCCACGCCGTCCCGGTTGAAGTCGCCGGAGACGAGGGAGACCATGTTGGGAACGTAAGCATACTCGCCGTTGAGAGCGTGGCTCCAGACGCGGAGCCAGTTGCCCATATCCATCCAGTCTCCTTCGACGGAGGTGGATTTCTTCTGGTACTTGTAGACGTCGATGCGCGCGTTCTCGTTCTCGCCGACGTAGACCGCGATCTCGCTGATTCCGTCGCCGTCATAGTCGCCGGCCGTGACCTGCAGAAGGCTCTGCCAGTACATGTCATAATAGGTCAGAACAGCGCGAGGATCGACCCATTCCGTGCTGGCGTCAGGCACCGGGAGCGTGTAATACGGCGTGACGTCCGCCAGATCCTTCGTCGTGCCGAAAGACGCCGTGCGCCCGTTGTATACACGGAGCTTGAGCTTGGAGGTCTCAATGTCGCCTACGGTGAAGACCAGATTGCCGTTTTCTATATTCGTTTGGAACTCGGTCTTCTTCGGCTCGTCGATGCCGACGTATACTATCTCGCCGGCGAGGCCGTCGCCGTCAAAGTCGCCGGCGGCGGAGGCGTACATAGTCATTCCGATCCCTGAGCCGGAAGGGATGCCGGAGATGCTGCTCGCGGCGACGTTGTTGTTTCCCTTTCCGTACAGAGCGGAACCGTTCTTCCCGGCGACAGCGATCTCAAAGACCTGATTGCCGGGGATCTTGTTTCTGCCGAAGGGGTTGTCCGTGGTATACGGATCATATCCCTCCGGAAGCACCGTGGTATCGAAGCCGAGCGCGGTAAAGACGTCCGCGTCCTGACCTTCGAAGCCGTTTTCGAGGTTGGTCGCCGCGTCGACGGGGGCCGCCATGGCAGGCAGCAGGCCGAATACCATGACGAGAGCCAGTACGGCGCCGAGCAGCCGTTTACTCTTTCGTTTCATCTGATTCCTCCTTGATGACTTCTGGATTGTCTGTTTCCGTTATCTCATCGTTTTTTCTTCTGTACCTGATGCACAGCAGGGTTATGATCACGCCGAGCACGAATGCGATCACCCCTGCCAGGATGTAGCCTCCGGCCGCGTTCGGCAGGACGAAGGCTCCCAGCACCGAGCTCTCGGCCTCGGGACTGAGCCGGCCGGCTACGGTCCTCACGGAGACGATAAGCGCCGCGAAGAGGACGAGCGAAGCCGCCGAGAGCGCGCCGAGGGATTGTCTCTTCCGCTTCCTGCGCAGCCGTCGGCTTCTCGCCGAGAGCTCCTGCAGGGATTGCTCAAGGGAATATTTCAATTTCACCACCTCTATCCGCAAAAAGACATTAAAGACAGAACTTCTATTAATTAGTCGCAGCTCTGAAGGATTTTTCTCATACTTTTTTCAAATTAATAAAAACTCCCGCCCTTCCGAAAAAGAGCGGGAGTTATTCTTCTTTATCGGCCCGTTATTCCGACTTGGCCATGAAGCGCCGGAACGCGAAATAGAGCACGGCGCCGACTGCCAGAGGCATGGCGTAGCCTATGTAGGAAAATGCTCCGGGCTTGGATACGAGCAGATTATACAGCGCGTGGAACGTCATCGAGAGGGAGAGAGCTCCGAGAATGCCTGCGAAGGAGACGATGCGGAAGCGCCTTATCAGCACGAGCCCGAAGGCCAGCTCCAGCAGGCTCACGACGTGCATGACGCCGACGGCGAGGCCGCGGATGAGGATGTAGGAGAGACGGCCGGCGCCGGAGGTGAGTATGTAGCAGCAGTTTTCCAGCGTCGCGAAGCCCGCCCCGAGAGCGACCGCGAAAAGAAAGATCTTGTCGTCCGAAGGATTGAAAACGTAGAGGATAAAGAGCAGGGGAAGAAGCTTGATGAGCTCCTCGACGACGGGGGAGATATAGATGGAGACGTCCTCCGCCGAAAGCTCGCTCAGCGTGCTGAGAAATCCGGTTATGTAGGCGGATATGAGGCAGAGCACCATTCCGATGAGAGAGGCGATCATGAAGCGCCTCGCGTCGCCCTTTATGAAAAAGAGCGTGACCGCCAGCGGGACGGCTATGCAAAGAAGGATGTTCTCGGCGTAGATCATGCCTTCCTCACCACCCTTCTCAGAGCGAGGTACATCATTATCAGCATGGCGGTAGTGGACGAAAAGCCGACGAAGTACATCGGCTCGGCGCTCATGTACATCGAAAACAGCGCCCAGGTGAAGCCGCCGTATGCCAGACAGAGACTGCGTATGTGGGATCCGACTCCGCAAAGGGAGCGGATGACTTTAATATAGAAGAAGAGAAGGATCGCGAACATGAGGACGTAGTTGCAGATATCGACCGGGAGCACGGCGGACTCGGGTATGAACGAGAGCGACGCTTCTCCTGCCATCAGGAGCGTTCCGGCTATGGCCAGGACGACCCATTCCTTCCGCGACAGCCCCTCCGTGCGCACGATGCAGCGGCAGACTGCGCAGACGAAGTACATGAATATGAGCCCGTCGAATATATCCTTGAACCATTCGCCAGACCAGACTATCCAGAGCGCGATGTTGACGGCGGTAAAGCAGATCGAGCCGACCGTCACCGACATGAGCTTCGCCTTGCTCCTGCCCATGAGAGATATAAGACCGGCCGCAAGCAGCAGCAGCGCGCCGTCCTGACTGACCTCGGAGGAGGAATAGGGGAAACGGAAATCCGGACGGATTATGCCGTGGAGCATCCAGAAGACGTCGCTTGCCATGAACGCCACCATTCCGAAAAGGAAAAGTATCAGTGGATAAAAGTATTCTTTCTTGTCAAGGAGCCGGTATGTCTGCACGCAGATCCCGACGAGTGCCGCGAGCTGAAGCAGATTGCAGCATAATCCTATCCAGGGGTAGCTCATTTATCCCACCTGTCTCCGGCGTCGCGGAGACGGACGCACAGCAGCGTGACGCATACTCCCAGCAGGAAGGCCAGCACGCCGATGACTACCCAGCCCATATGGTTGGTCGTGAGGATGAGGCTGCCGTAATTGCCGGGAACGATGCCCGCGCCCTCGGAAAGGAAGGAGAGAGAGAGGGCCGCCGCGACGATGAGAACGACGCAGACGCATACCGAGACTCTGCTCAGGATAACGGACCTGCGCCTCTCGTGCTTCCGCTTCATCTTCACCGACCGCTCCCTTATTTCAAGGAGCTGATCTTCAGTATTCCGCATACTCGAAGCCCATCCTTTCAAGATTGTCCCGCAGTGCCTGACGGCCGCGGTGGGCGAGATTATATGTCTGCCGCACGCTCTTTCCCATGACGCGCGCCGCTTCTTCATGGCTCATGTCCTCGAAATAGAGAAGATAAAGGATCTGCCGATAGTCCTCGTTCAGGCGCGACATGGCCTGATAGAGGCTCCTGTTCCGCTCTTCCCGCAGGAGATCGAGCTCCCCCTCGGAAGCGCCGGCTTCGGCCGGATATTCCTGCAGCTCCGAGCCCGGCCTGCGCTTTCTGATCCGGCTGAGAGCAAGCTTGCGCCCGATGCCGAAAAGCCACGTCCGAAACGAGCTTTTTCCGCCGAAGCGGCTCGTCCCGGAAACGACGACCGCGAAAGCGTCGAGCATGAGCTCCTCGGCGTCCTCCATGTTCTGAACGATGCCGTTGAGAAAGAGAGTCAGGCTTTCCCTGTGGCGCTCGAGAAGTAGGCGCAGATCGTCTTCGCTTTGCTTGCGCAGAAATCGACTGTATATTATCTCGTCAGTTTCCTGCATATACAGATCCTCGAAAATCGCTTTATCGGCTTTCTTTGAATGATTATTCCGTCAATATACCATTATAAAAGATTTTTCGCGGTTTTTCAACATAAAGATACGCTTTCCGCCGCGCCGGATGCATAAGAGTGCCGGCCGCGTCAGGGCGGCGTCCGGCCCGTATAAGGATTTGACATTTGATGTAAAAAAAGACTACAATAAAAAAAGATATGCTGCGCCCGATGATACCTGAGATGGGATGCACCGGGGCGGACGAACACGATCCTTTTGAAACGGAGGTATAAAGATGAAGCGTAAAATGACCCGGTTTTTAAGCCTGCTCATCGCCGCGCTCATGCTGGCGTCCCTGCTGCCCGCGGCCGCGCTCGCCGACGACGGTGAAGCGAGGATCTACACCTCTCCGGACGGCCTCGACGCAGGGCAGTACTACTTCGACATGAACTCTCCCGAGCTGCTGAAGCGGTTCGAGAACAGGCGCTATGCCGAAAAGCTCAGGGAGGGCCTGCCTCCGGAAGAGGCCCTGTCGCAGGCCAAGGAGCAGGCGGCGCTCGACGTTGCCGCCTTCAGGCAGGCCGAGTGGTACATCGACACGGAGACCTTCGCCCTGAACGTCTCCTTCCCGCAGGACTACGATCCCTCCGGCGTGTTTTCGCTTGAGAGCGAAGCCGACGCTGAGTTCATGATAGGGCTGATACGGCTGGCTAAGGAAAACACCCTCGTATGGAATGACGTCGCCGTACCGAGCTCGCCGAACGAGATCGCGGATTTCGCTCACAATCAGTATTTCATTAATCTCCAGAGAGCCTACGTCGAGTACTATGACGAGGCCTTTGCCGCCGGAAACGGCGAGCAGAGCAGCGACGAATACGCCGTGTACGTCGTTGAGCAGCTACTGAAAGCGACATACGGTGTGCGCCCCGACGATCCTCTCTTTCGAGTGAAGATGACGTATATCGAAAACGGAGAGCAGAAAGTACTGTACTATCCGTATGAGATCGCGGCGGGCGGCTCGAACGACGTTTCGCGCTACGTTGTGCAGCGCCACGATTATCTGGATATATGCCACTGGGATTGGACCGACGAGGACCATGTGACCGCATGGTTCGAATGCTACCTCGGCAGGTTCGACGGGGAAGAGGATATCATCGCCTTCGACCTTTCCGGCAGCGACATCAAAAAGACCGTGCTGCGCGAGGCCACCGAGACTACCGACGGCCTTGTGGAGTGCACGGCCTCGGTGCTGTTTTATGACAGCATCGAGTTCAAGGACGTTACTTATACGGACACGCATACATTCGTCATCCCCGCGACGGGAAACCCGCAGCGCCTGAGCATCACGAAGCAGCCTCAGAGCGCGCAGCTCAATTATCCTGAGGGCGTTGAGCTGACCGTCGAGGTCGACGATCCCGACTTCGCGGCAGAGTATCAGTGGTTCGATACCGACGCGCTCGGAAGGCCGATGCTGCTCGACGGCATTACCGCCAAGACCCCGAAGCTCGTCCTCCCCGCGACGACGTACTATGACTCCGGCTTCGACCTTTTCTGCGAGATAACCGATCTCAACGGCAACAAGACCGTCTCCGACGTCGCGCATGTCGAGGTCGTCAACCGCGACGAGCACAAGCCGGTATTCTATGTCGGCGACCACGGCCTTGAGCCGGGCGATACGCTCGACCTCTCCCAAACCTATCTGGGAACGGGCTTCATCTCCTTCGCCGAGAGCGGCAACGAGGTCACGCTAGACAACGTCGTCATGGATATCGACACCGACCGCATCCTCTTCGATACGAAAGCGGCCCCCAACATGGGCCTGTTCGCCGCGGCCAGCGGCTGCGCGTTCAGGGACGGCAGATTCTATATCCACGTCAAGGGCGACTGCTCCGTCAACTGCAGCTACTACGATGTCGAGAACTATGCCTCTGGCATAGGCCTGACCGCGCATTTTCTCGCATCCGACTCAGATAACGCCACGAGGATGGTCATTGACGGCGACGGCTCTCTGACCCTCAGGGGCGGCGTCTACGGCATCCATACCGACTACGAGCTTGAGATAGATACGGACCTCAAGATCCGCAGCAACGGTCAAAACTATATGTCCGGCATTTCCGCCAACGGCGACGTCTATATAGACGAGGGAGCGAAAGCGGATATCCAGACCTTCGGGCACGGCATCTTCGTGGACTGCCGCAGGCTGGGGGACGGCTCCTTCGAATACCATGACCTGCACATAGCCGACGGCGCCGCGGTGAAGATAGACGCCACAGCTCCGCACGTCTATTCCCTCAACACCGAGCTCTACGGCATGATAGCCAACGGCAATATCCATATAGGCAAGGCGAAAACGGATATCGCCCTGCACGCCGTAAGAGCGACAATGGAGCCCTACGGAGGCAGGATCAGCGCCATGACGGGCATGAGCGCGTTCAATATCGCCTTGACCGGCTCCGACGTGACCATAGACGTCGACGCCGAGAAAATGGGCGGCGAGCTGTATGCCAACGGAGTTTACGGCATCAGCGGCGAGTCGCTCCAGAGGATATCCCTGACCGAAGGCGCGAAGGTGAGCATCGATATCGATACCCCCATAGTCCGCGACGCCGCCGAAGGCGTCGAGAGCGGCTGGACCCAAAACGGCGAAGGCTTCGGCCTCGACGTCGAAGGGGGAAGCGAGCTGAACGTCAGCGTCAAGTCCTCCGGCATAGCGGTATTCGGAATAGACCTAGCC
>JAEFAK010000251.1 GCA_016287555.1 Oscillospiraceae bacterium | reverse complement strand
TGCCACTTCCCCGTCTGGCCGCGCTCCGTGTCGGGGTCTGAAACAAAGACGGCGTCGATCCGCTCCATACCCGCCTCGGAAAGAGTCCTTGCGCTCAGGCGCTTTTTCAGTTTTCCCGCAAAGAGCTTTCCTATTTTCAGTCTCGATCCGCCGCACTCGGCAAAGAGCTCGGCAGGCTCGCTCCGGCTCTCTGTTTCGGCTTCAAAAATATAGATCATACCTTCGCGCGTTACTTTGAGCTTTCCCGCGCTTCCGTCCGGGCAGGCAACGGCGTATTCGCCGCAGATTCCGTTCATTTCCCTCACCTCATAAAAAAAGTCTCCGCCCATTATATTCGGGCGGAGACGGATATATTCGGGAGTTCAGGAGATAGTATAGGGGCCGCGTACAATGACGAGCGTGTGCGCCGTCGAAACGATCGCGCGGCCGTCGATCGTCACCATATAAAGATGGTTTTTGACGAGCTGATTCCCGCTTTCGAGAACGCCGCCTGTCGTCGTGTCGATAAGTCCGGGCGAGGCCGGAGACGAGACCTTGGCAGAGCCCACGCGCAGCATTATCTCCGTCCCGACGGCGCCGGTCAGCTTCTGGCCGTTTTCTATGGTGACGACGGCATAGGTGCTCATCGTGCCGCCCGCGGAGGAATTGGCGTACTTTTCCTCAAGCTCCTTGACGGCGGCCTCAAGCTCGTCCTTCAGTTCCCCGGACTTCTCTCCGAGCATCGAATCGAATTCGGCGTCAAGCTCGGGGCGGAGCACGTCGTTGAGGTAGCTCAGCGTTATGAGCGGGTCGCCCGAGGTCCCGTAATCGGACGCGGCGAGAGCCGTCACGCCAACTATGAGCGTCAGCGCCGCAAAAACGGCGACTGCGATCGTAAAAGCTTTTTTCATATCTCTGTCCACTCCTTAAAAGGGTTCATCCGAGCCCTACGCTGACTGCGAGAGCGCTGTCCACCTTCGTCATCTGGCGGTCGTCGAGCTTGCCCATGCGCTCTCTGAGTCTCTGCTTATCTATCGTTCTTATCTGCTCGAGGAGCACGACCGAATCCCTTGAAAGCCCGCAGAGCCGGCCGCCGAGCTCGATATGGGTCGGGAGCCTGGCCTTATTGACCTGCGAGGTTATCGCGGCGGCTATGACCGTCGGACTGTGCTTGTTGCCCGTGTCGTTCTGAACTATAAGGACCGGGCGCAGCCCGCCCTGCTCGCTGCCGACGACGGGACTCAGGTCCGCATAGAAGATGTCTCCTCTTCTTACGCCGATCGAGTTCATATTTGTCCTCCTTCGGAAGTATTCCGGCCGCAAAATATGTAACCGGTATCTTGATTCTTCCTCGGAAGGCGGTCTTTTATACAAAAGCGAGCGTCAGTAAATGCGCGGGACGCGCTCCGATACGGCGCAGAGAAGCTCGTAGGTTATCGTCCCTGCGGCACGCGCGAGAGCCTCCAGCGAGCCGGGATTCTCGGGGCCGAAGACCGTCGCTTCGTCGCCAGGAGCGCAGTCGGGCACGTCCGTTACGTCGGCCATGACCATGTCCATGCAGACGTTCCCGACGAGAGGGACGCTCCTTCCGCGCAGCGTGACGCTGACCTTGCCGGAAGCTGAACGCGGCAGCCCGTCGGCATATCCGACGGACAGCACGGCGACCTTCGAATCGCGCGGCGCGGTCCAGTTGCGCCCGTAGCTCACGCTTTCGCCCCGCTTCATGTCCTTGACCTGAACGACGCGGGTCTTCATGCTCATGCAGGGGCGGACGTCTATCGCGCCCTTTTCCGGGCACGGATAATAGCCATAGAGCAATATGCCGGGACGCACCATATCGCAGTATGTCCACGGATATTTTATCATCGCGCCGCTGTTGGTACAATGCTTAATTTTTAGCATTTTCCCGCTTGCGCGCTCTATATGCTCCGCCGCGGCGCGGAAAAGCCCGAACTGGGCGCGGGTATATTCCTCGTCATCAGTTCCGTCCTCGTCGGAAACGGCGAAGTGCGTGAAGGCGCCCTCGTAGTCGAGGCCGGGAAGCGCCGCCGCCGCGGACAGCTCGTCCGGGGCCCGCCGGGCGGAAAAGCCGAGCCTTCCCATTCCCGTATCGAGCTTGAGATGGCA
>JAEFAK010000042.1 GCA_016287555.1 Oscillospiraceae bacterium | reverse complement strand
CACCATCGCCAACGTCCCGCCGCAGGGCGGGCGCAAGCATCCGCATCAGGAATTAATTCAGGACGATACGACGAATATCCTTTTTATCTGCGGCGGAGCATTTGCCGGAATAGAAAAGATAATCGAGGACAGAATGAACAGGAAGACCATCGGCTTCGGTGCGGAGATCAAGCGCAAGGAGGAGAAGGACGTCGGTGAGATCCTGACTCATATCCAGTCGCACGATCTCATGAAATTCGGCATCATCCCCGAGCTCTGCGGCCGCATCCCCGTCATAACGCCGCTCAGGAACCTCTCCCGAGAGGACCTCATCCGCGTCATGACGGAGCCGAAAAACGCCATCACCAAGCAGTATAAGACCCTGCTCTCGTATGACGGCGTGGAGCTCGAATTCACGGACGGCGCGCTCGCCGCGATCGCGGACAAGGCGATCGAAATGGAGATCGGCGCGCGCGGACTTCGCAGCATTACCGAAAAGATAATGACGGACGTCATGTATGCCGTCCCGTCCGACGGCGGCATCGAGCGCGTCATAGTCGACGTGGACTGCGTCAACGATGGGGCCGCACCGCAGGTGATAAGAAAGACTATCCCGGAAGCCGCCGGAGAATAAAAGAAGACCATTGCGGCCCCGGCCCGGATTTCGTTCTGGGCCGGAGGCCGCGCGTTTTTTCAAGACTATGAATATGAACGTAGATACAGTAAAAACAGAGATCATGCCGATGATCCCCATGAGGGGCGTCTCGGCTTTCCCGGGGATGCTGCTCAACTTCGATATAGAGCGCCCCATCTCGGTCGCCGCCATGGAGGCCGCCATGACGGGCGGCAGGCGCGTGTTCCTGCTCGCCCAGCGCGAGCCGGAGATCGAGCGGCCGGAGCTTGAGGACCTCTACGTCATCGGGACGATATGCAGCGTCCGCCAGATACTGCGCACACCGACGGGAGGCGTGCGCGCCCTCGTCGAAGGCGAAACGCGCGCAAGGCTCGTCGAGCTGCGCTCGACGGACCCGTACTTCGTGGCTGAGGTCGATAAGATACCCGAGGTCGCGCCGACCCGCGCCGGGGACAAGCTCGAAGCGCTCCTGCGCCAGACGCGCAGCCTCATCGAGCGGTATATCGAGCTCGCGCCCTCCGTCTCGCCCGAGCTCGCGCCGACGGTCAATACCCGCGACGAGCCCGGCTATCTGGCCGATTACATCGCGCAGAACATCTATATGAAGCACGCCCACAAGCAGGAGATACTCGATGAGCCGCGCCCGCTGCGCAGGCTGGAAAAACTTAACAACATCCTGCTCGACGAGCTCGAAGTGCTCAAGATAGAGATGCAGATCCGCGCCAAGACGCGCGACCGCATGATGGGCCACCAGCGCGAGAGCATCCTGCGCGAGCAGATACGCACCATTCAGATGGAGCTCGGCGGCGAGCCCGACGAGATGACCGAGGAGCAGGAATACGCCAAGCGCATCGACGAGCTCGACGCGCCCGACTTCGTGCGCGAAAAGCTCCATAAGGAGCTCGACCGCATGATGAAGCAGCCCTACGGCTCCTCCGAGGCGTCCGTCGGCCGCAATTATCTCGACACCTGCCTGTCGCTCCCGTGGAACAAAAAGACCGAGGAGCGGGCCGACGTCGAGCTGACCAGAAAGATACTCGACAAGGACCACTACGGCCTTGAAAAGGTCAAAAAGCGCATCGTTGAATTCGTCGCCGTCAAGCAGTACGCCCCCGAGGCGAAGGGCTCCATACTCTGCCTCGTCGGCCCTCCGGGGACGGGCAAGACGTCCATAGGCATGTCCGTCGCCCGCGCGCTCGGGCGCAAGCTCGCGCGCATCTCTCTCGGCGGCGTGCACGACGAGGCCGAGATCCGCGGCCACAGGAAGACCTACGTCGGCGCCATGCCCGGCAGGATAATAAGCGCCGTCGCGCAGGCGGGCTCCAGCAATCCGCTCCTCCTGCTCGACGAGATAGACAAGCTCGGCAGCGATTACAGGGGAGACCCCTCCGCAGCGCTCCTCGAGGCGCTGGATATCGAGCAGAACTCGACATTCCGCGACCATTATCTCGAGCTGCCCTACGACCTTTCGGGCGTGCTCTTCATAACGACGGCCAACACGACAGCGACCATTCCTCCCGCCCTGCTCGACAGGATGGAGGTCATCGAGCTGACGAGCTATACCGATGAGGAAAAGCTCCAGATCGCCAAGCGCCACCTGCTGCCGAAGCAGCGCCGCGCCCATGGGATAAAGGCCTCGCAGCTGCGCATATCCGACGGGGTGCTGCGCGAGCTCATCGCGGGCTGGACGCGCGAATCCGGCGTGCGCATACTTGAGCGCGAGATCGCCGCGCTGTGCCGCAAGGCGGTGCTGAAGTTCATCGACGAGGACAGAAAGAGCCTGACCGTCACTCACGC
This sequence comes from Oscillospiraceae bacterium, assembly GCA_016287555.1. Taxonomy (GTDB): domain Bacteria; phylum Bacillota; class Clostridia; order Oscillospirales; family Oscillospiraceae; genus RGIG7949. The sequence continues at coordinate 9,079 of JAEFAK010000042.1, read as the reverse complement.
GATGCTCGAGGAGTTCCTCGGCCCGAGAAAGTACAAGCCTGAGGCCGCGCGCCTTACCGACGAGGTCGGCCTTGTCAGAGGCCTCGCATGGACCAGCGTCGGCGGCGAGACGCTCGACGTCGAGGTGAACGTCATGCCCGGCTCCGGCAAGCTCGAGCTCACCGGCAACCTCGGCGACATCATGAAGGAATCCGCCCGCGCGGGCGTCAGCTATATCCGCAGCAGGGCCGACAAGCTCCCCATAGACCCGGAATTCTACAAGACGAAGGATATCCATATCCACGTCCCCGAGGGCGCCACGCCCAAGGACGGCCCCTCCGCCGGCATAACGATAACCATAGCGCTCATAAGCGCTCTCTCCGGCGCTCCCGTCCGGCGCGATATCGCCATGACGGGGGAGATAACGCTCCGCGGCCGCATCCTGCCCATAGGCGGGCTCAAGGAAAAGACCATGGCCGCCCTTCGCAGCGGGGTCAAGACGGTCATCATCCCGGCCGACAACGAGTCGGATCTTGAGGAGATAGACCCGAACGTGCGCCGCGCGCTCAACTTCGTGACGACGGACCACATCGACAAGATACTCGACTTCGCGCTCGATTTCTCGGCGATCGAAGGAAAAGGCAAGGCGAACTGACCGATTGAACCGAAAAAAGACCGCAGGATCCGTATCCTGCGGTCTTTTTCTGCAATTTAATAAAAAATTATCGAAAAACGATAATAAATTATTGACAAATGCGTAAGCGGGTGTTATCATTCGGGCAATACGATACGTACCGTACGGAGGAAAAACAATGAAAGCAGAGACTGCGGAGAAACTCGCAAAGGTCCTTCAGTGGATAGTGACGGTCGTCTTTATCCTCATGCTGGCCCTGCTCTTTTACGTCCCGTATCTGACGGGGATACGCGCCATGCTTGCCTGGACCTACGCCATAAGGCCGAGCTACAGCTTCAGGGCGGTCCTCGAGGCGTGGAAGGTCCTGTTCGGCGGAGGAGACGTTTGGAGGACGGTGCTGGCCTGGTTCATGCTGTTTTGCGGCGTCTGCGCCGCGGTCATCCTCTGGCAGGCGAGGACGGTCATGAAGAACCTCTCCGAGGGCAGGCTTTTCGTCCGCGGTAACGTGACCGCCGTCGTGCGCGCCGGCGTCTTCTGCTTCCTGATAGCCGCCGCGTCGGCCGTCCGCCTGATCATAAACCTCGTCATAACAAAATCGGTAGCGCCGATAGTCTCGTATACGACGTTTTTCATTCCCGTTTTCGTCATAGCGGGTCTGCTCCTCCTCGTCGCCGCAGCGCTCTTTGCCCGCGCTGCCGAGCTCAAGGAGGACAACGACCTCGTGATATGAGGTGGGACCATGCCTATCGTAGTTAATCTCGACGTCGTCATGGCCAAGCGCAAGATCGGGCTGAACGAGCTTGCGGCTAAGGTTGACATAACACCTGCAAATCTCTCCGTTCTGAAAACTGGGAAGGCCCGCGCCATCAGGTTCGGAACGCTGGAGGCCATCTGCCGCGAGCTGGACTGCCAGCCCGGCGACATCCTCGAATTCAGGAAGTAAGGGAAAACGATATGAATAAGAAGATAGTCTTTACCTGGCGCGAATGGGTCGCCCTCGGCCTTTCGCTCGTCCTTGCTGCGCTTTTTGCGCACGTCTTCGGGTTCCTGCGCATACTCGATACTTATTTTACCCCCGGCGCCGGCGCGGCCCTGTTCGGGCTGGGCCTGCTCGCCGTCGGCGACTGGTACCTCGGGAAAAACGCCCGGCGCGACGTCGTATCCGTCCTGCTCATGGCCGCGTCCGCGCTGACGGCGCTCTCGTGCGCGATATTCTCCAACCAGCCTCTCGGCCTTCTCAACCTCGCCGCCTGCTGGATCACCGGGGCGATGGGCCTTGCCCGAATGGCGGGGAAGGACCGCTTCGGGCTCGACAGATGGCAGGTCGTTCCGAATACTATAGGGCAGTTTTTCAAGGCCATTTTCAGAAACTTCGATAAGCCCTTCCGCGCGCTCGGCTCCGCCGGCGGGAAAAACCGCGGCAGGACGCTCGCCGTGCTCATAGGCATAGCCACCGCCATCCCCGTGCTCGCCGTTGTCATAGCGCTGCTGAGCTCGGCCGACGCCGTCTTCGGCGGCCTGTTCGACAGCGTGGCGGATTGGCTCGTGACGCTGAACGTCCCCCGCACCGTCTGGAACGTCTTCCGGACGGTAACGTACATGCTGATGATATTCTCCGCGCTGTGGTATCTGGCCAGGCCGAGGCCGAAGGCCGAAGCGCCCGAAAAGGCGCGCACGGGCGCTCCAGCTGCTCCGTTTGCGATAGTCATCATCCTGCTCGACGTCGTCTACGCGATCTTCGTGTTCATCCAGATTGCTTTCCTGTTCGGCGGCCGCGAGACGGCCCGCATGCAGGGCGGCTTCGCCGAATATGCGAGGACGGGCTTTTTCCAGCTCGTCGCCGTCGCGCTGATAAACGCCGCCGCCGTGCTCGCTTCCGCCGTCTTCATGCGGCGCGACAGGGGCGGAGCTCTCGTCCGCTGGGCGGCGCTTCTGCTCACGGCGCTGACGGCCGTGATCCTCGTCTCCGCCGTGTGGCGCATGTCGCTGTACATCGGCGAGTACGGCCTTTCGATGCTGCGCCTCGGGACGCTCGTCGGCATAGCGCTCATCGCGACAGGCCTCCTGCTCGCGACGGTGAAGCTCTGGCGGCCGCGGCTTCGCTTCTTCCCGGTCTTCTTTGCCGTCTGCCTCGCCGCATGGATAGGCTTCAATTACTCAAATCCTGCCCGATTCATCGCGAGCTACAACGTCAACGCCTATATGGGCGGCCGCGTCGCGACCTGCGACGTCGATTATCTGCAGGGTCTCGGACCGGAGGCGGTCGCGCCGCTGCGCTTCCTCGCCGAAAACTCGCCCGAAAACGCGGAGAGAGCCGAAAAAGCGGCCGATCATATCATCGAGACCGCAAAGGAAGCGCACTGGACGGAGTGGCGGCTGTTCTTCAGTCTTGCAAAATGATAAAAAATCTCTTGCGTTAACCCCGGCCTTATGCTATACTATGGCACGTTGAGACGGCGCCATAGCCAAGAGGTCAGGCAGAGGTCTGCAAAACCTCGATTCACCAGTTCAAATCTGGTTGGCGCCTCCAGAAAAAAGCGTCTTTTGTCTTCCGACAAAAGACGCTTTTTTTAATGAAGCCGCCCCATTCGGGGCTGATGAAGGAATGAAGCCGCTTCGCTGACGAAGAAATGAAAGCGGGAGAGAAATTGCCCTCAGCGGCTTCGTTTCATTAGGCGGCACGGACGCCGTCTTCATTAGCGGGCAAGACAAGCGACTTTATTAGGCGCTTGCGCCAACATTATTTATTATACCTCGACGGATTTTCCGAGCTCAAGCGCGAAGACCCTGTCTCCGTACTTTTCGAGTATCGGAGTCAGGTCCGGAGGCATGGTCAGCGGCGGGAACGTGTCGTCAAAATGGTCCAGCGCGACGCGCTTCGGGGCCAGCCGCTCGACGATCCTGACGGCAGGCGGGAAGCAGTCTTCCCAGCCGTTGTAGGGGAGTATCAGCAAGTCGGCACCCGTCGGGTATTCGACCTCGCCGCGCAGATTCATGCTGCCCATGAGGCAGACGGTCTTTCCCTCGGCCTCGACGAAGTACAGGACGGTCTCGCCGTTTTCCGGGCAGGCTCTGTTTTCGCGCAGAAGCTGCGGCAGATTGCCGCGAGCCGGAGACTTCAGCGCGTATCCGAGCCTGCGAAGGCTCGCCTTCGGGAGGACGGCGTGTTTCCCGTGCAGCGCGCGTATTTTGAAGCCGCCCGCTTCAACTTCTCCGCCGAAGTTCAGCAGCCGCAGGGCCTGCTCGGGGACGCCTTTTGTCCGCAGAGTGCGGAAGGGCGTCTGTGTGCAGTATATCTTCGCCTCGGGGTTCCGCGCCGAAATGTCGGGTATGGAGAGGATATGATCCAGATGCCCGTGGGTGACGAAAATGTGGGGAAAGCCGTCAAAGTCCGCGAGCTTCACGGGCACGGGGGAGCCTTTCAGAGGAACGAACGGGTCAAAGAGGACGCGGCCGCTCTGCGAGACGAGCTCTACCGCCGCAGTTCCGTGCCATATGACGCGCAAGGCCGCCGCCTCCTTTCCTTTTGCTTCCATCGGGCTTATCATACACCCCTGCCCGCCGCAAGGCAAGTGCGCGCCCGCTTCCCGCGGACAGCGAATGCATAAAAAACGAGTCAAAGCCTTGTAATCGGGGCGGGAAATGTGTATATTTTACTAAAAGAGACATGCTCTGAAAAGGGGGAGGCCGTGTGCTTGAAAGTTCTGTATCTGGTCAACTTCGCCGGTAAGGCCGGCATAGAAAAATACGTGCAGAATCTGACGAGGCTCCTGCCGGCCGCGGGAGGGACGCCGTACTTCGCCTACGGGGTGCCGGGGCCGCTCTCGGAAAAGCTGGCCGAGGCGGGCGTGCCCTCGCTGCAGCTCCCGCTTGAATGGAAATCGGCCCGCCGCGCCGCGAAAACGCTGGCTGACTACTGCCGCGACAACAGGATCGGGGTCATCCATGCCCAGTGCCCGCGGGAAAACGTCATAGCGCTCATGGCGAAGAAAAGACTGCCCGGCCTTCGCGTGGTCTATACAGAGCACTTCACCCGCCGCGTCGGGTCCGCCTGGCGGATGCTAAACCGCGTCTTTACCCCGCGCGACGACTGCGTCATCGCCGTCTGTCAAGAGGGCAGGGACGTGCTCATAGCCAACGGCTGCCGCCCAGATAAGATCCGCGTCATCTATAACGGCATCGAGCCGAGGGCGGAGAGACCGCGCTCGGACAAGCTGCGCGGCGAGCTTGGTCTTTCTGAGGACGTATTCGTCATCTCCTGCCTTGCCCGCTTCGACCCGGAAAAGGGGCTCGACATGCTCGTCCGGGCTCTGGAGAGGCTGAAGACTCTGACAGACAGGCCTTTCTGCTGCTGCGTGGCGGGAGACGGCCCGCTCATGGAGGATATACGCGGTCAGATCGCCGCAGCCGGCATTGAAAATGAGATGCGCCTTCTCGGCTACCGCACGGACGCGGCGGATATCCTCGCCTCCTCGGACCTTTACGTCTGCCCGTCGAGCTGCAACGAGGCGCTGAGCTTCGCCATTCTCGAGGCGATGAACTCCGGCCTGCCGCTGGTCGTGACCGACGTCGGAGGCAACCGTGACCTGGCCGAGACGCAGATAGTCTGCGGCTCCGTAGTCCCGCCGGGGGACGCGGAGGCCTTCGCGGACGCGACAGCCGCACTCATGGCCGACGGGAAGCTCATGGAGGAATACTCCGCGGCCGCTCTGCGGAAGATCGCGGAGCGTTTTGACCTTAACAAACTGGCGCTTTCAGTCTTTGAAACCTATGAAGAAACGGAGAATTGAATCATGATCGACAAGAACGGAAAGATCGGGGGCAAGGTCAGCATCATAGACCTGCTCATCCTCATTATCCTTATCGCAGCGATCGCCTTCGTGGGCTACCGCTTCCTCACCAAGGACCGCTCCGGCGTCGTCAGCACGCAGGACGTCTACGTATCCTTCACCGGCACCGAGGCGCCCAAGTACGTCGTCGACGCTCTTGAGCTCGGAGCCCGCGTCATCGACGATACGGAGAACAACGTCCTCGGCTACGTGACCGATATCCAGACCGGGACGGGCTACCACTACGACGTGGACAGAGAGGGCAAGACCGTCGCCATATTCCCCGAGGATACCGCCTCCGTGACCGTCACGAGCCTAGCCCACGGCACGTACGACGGCAACGGCCTGCTCATAGGCGGTACGCGCTACGGCATCGGACACACCTTCGTCGTATACGTCGGCAAATGCAAGCTCTACCTCCGTATCTCCGCGCTTGAGCCCGCCGCCTGAGGGATCGGGCCATGTTTGAAAAAAGTGTCGCCGGGACGCTGTGGTACTGGTGGCGGCAGAGCGGGGTCTTCGCCGTTTTGCGCGCCGTCTACCGCTGGTTCCGGAATGCATGGCAATACAGCCTTATACGCCGGATGCTGGTCCATGTGAGCCGCATCCAGGAAAAGTATGAGGCGAGCCTCTTTGCCCGGATAATGAACGCCGTCCTCGGCGGCATATCCGCGGCGCTCGGCCTGTTTTTCGGCTGGTTTGCCCGGATAAACGCGGGCAGCTTGAACGAGCGGGTCTTCCGGAGGATATTCTCCGGCTCGTTTATTCTGCGCTTCGAGTCGCTCTTCGGCATTTTTGTCGCTGCGATGTTCCTCTTCCCCCACGACTACTGGAACAACTCCTTCGCTCTCGTGGGGGCCGTGGCCTTCCTCGCGCTCTATCTCTGCGTCTGCGGAGCGCGCGGGGAAAAGCCGCTTTCTCCGGCCAGGCTGGGCCTGCCGATGATGCTCTTTGCGATAGTATGCTTCGGCAGTCTGGCCTTCTCCTACGATTTCCATGACAGCGTACGCATCCTGCTGCTGCTCATCGCGGCGTTCCTTCTCTGCTATATCTCCGCCGCATCGGTAAGAGACAGAAGGAGCCTCATGACCGTGCTCGGCTTCATCTACTTCGCCGTGCTGCTCACGGCGTGCTACGCCCTCGTCCAGCGCGTCCTCGGCGTCAGGGTCAGCAGCTCCTTTACAGACCTGCATGCCAACCGCGGCGTGCCCGGCCGCGTGTTCGCCACGATGGACAATCCCAACAACTATGCCGAGTTCCTCGTCATGATGACGCCTCTGGCTGCCGTATGGGCCGTCAAGGTCCGCGCGAAGCTGCGCACGCTGCCGCTTTCGCCGTTTCTCTGCTGCGGCCTCGCGCTGCCGATGCTGGCCATGGTCATGACCTACTCGCGCAGCGGCTGGATCTCCGTCGCGCTGGCCTTCGCGATACTCTTTTATTACGGCGACAAGCGCTGGATACCGCTGCTGCTTCTTGCCTGCGTGCTCGCGATCCCATTCCTGCCTAACAGCATCGTCGTCCGCCTGACGAGCATGGTCAGCGGAGAGGACAGCTCCAGCCGGTTCCGCGTCTATATCTGGCAGGGCATATTCCTTCTCCTGCTCGACCACGGCCTGACCGGCATAGGTCTCGGGCCGGGGAGCTTTGCGGTCGTATATAAGCAGTACGCCCGCAGCAGGGCAACGATAGGCGTGCCGCACAGCCACATGCTCTGGACGGAGATGCTGGTGGAGACGGGCGTCCTCGGCCTGATAACCAGCCTCTGGATGTTTCTCGGCATCGTGCGCAGGAGCGCCGTCGGCGCAGCGCGCAGCCCGAAGGGAGTCCGCCGTCTGGCTCTGTGCGCCTGCCTAGGCGCGCTGATAGGCATCTCGGTCACGTTCTTCGTCGAGTATGTCTGGTTCTATCCGCGCGATATGTTCGCCTTCTTCATCGTCTGCGGTCTTGCCATCGGGCTGCTCAACGCCCCGGAGGAGGCATTCCCCGAGGAGCACGCGCCGCTCGCGGCATAATACGGACTGACAAAAAACGCTTCCCTTCATCCGAAGGGAAGCGTTATTCTTTTGCCTTCCGCCGCGGGATGTCCAGCAGCAGCGACAGCAGCAGGAGGGCTCCCGCGAGCGGGAGAAGCAGCCGCCTCCCGGGGAGAAGCGCCGCCAGAAAGGCCGCAAGCGGGGCGAACGGGACGAGAACCGGCAACGCGCCGGAGACCGCGCGCGAGCGGCTCAGTATGAGCGAGAGCGCCGCGAGCAGGGCAAGCAGTCCCGCAAGTCCGGGGATCATGGCGAAGTCTCCGAGGATGAGAGCCGCCAGCGCGGAGCCTGCGAGCATGGGCAGGGAGAAGGCTATGACCTGCGGGGCAAGGACGAGCGTTTTCGCTCTCAGCCTTCCGCGTAGCTTTCCGGGCTCGGCCGCAAGTCTCTGCCCGAGATCGGTCGAGACGAGCAGCATATATACCGACGCGGCCGCCGCAAGCGCCGCCGTCAGCAGGCGGGACCAGAGGCTCTCCGCGTATCCCGCAGCGTCTGCCTCGCCTCCGCCGACCGTCCTGAGCGAAACGTCGACGCGGGGATACTCATAGCCGGACGGGGCGTAATCGATGCCCGCAAAGCGCAGATAATCCTCGGTGATATATGGCGAGACGAGCCTCGCGAGGCAGGCGGAGGCCGCCTCGCGGACTATGGGATAGACAGTCGAGCCGGGGCCCGTGACGAGAGTTATGACGCCGTCGGTATCGAGGGCTTTCAGCCGCTCAGGCAGGTCGCCGGGGACTACGAGCCCGCAGTCCCAGCGCGAGAGCGAGACGTTTTTTTCGATGGTCTCAAGGTCCGTGAAGCAGAAGGTCATGACGCTCCCGCCGTACTCCGTCAGCAGCTGCGCGAACTCCGTTTCCGGGTCGGCGGCGACGCCGACGCGCACCGGCGCCGTAAGCTCGGCTTCGGGCACGAGCAGCGTGAACGCCAGCGCGATGAGAGGCAGGCAGGCCGCGGCTATGAGCGCGCGCGGGCGCGTTACGGCGCGGACGAGCGCCTGAACGAACGATACGAAGAAGAATCTCACCGCTCCTCACCCCTCTCCATGCGCCTTTTGTATAAAAACGCGCCGAGGACGGCGAACAGCGCGCCCTCCGCCGCGAGAGCGGCCAGCGCCGCCGGGTCGGGCGTTCCCGCCGCGATCGCGCGCATGCCCGTCACCGGGGAGAGCGGAGAGAGCTTCTGTACAGCCTCCGGAAGCAGGACGGGAGGCACTATACCGCCCGCGGCGAAGAGCGCCGCCAGCGCCGCGAGAAAGGCGACGGTCCCGCAGCCGGAGACGTTCGGAGTCAGCAGCGAGACGAAGGCGTATCCGAGCCCCGCGAACGCGGCCCAGACGACCGCCGCGAGCAGCGCGTTCAGCGGCCCGGCTCCGATGAGGAGCGAGACCGCGAATATGACGGGGAGCAGCACCGCAGCCGACGCGCAGACCGAGGAGAGCCAGCAGACCGGCGCGCCGTGCCCTGCTGCGCGGAGCCTTTTCCGGGCGCGCAGGCGGGCGGGGGCATACAGCGCCGCCGCGAGCGGAGCGCAGGCGAGCGCAAGATAGGCCAGCAGGCTGTAGGCATAGTGCTCGGCAGGGGAGAGAGCCCCCGTCGCGCTGA
>JAEFAK010000250.1 GCA_016287555.1 Oscillospiraceae bacterium | reverse complement strand
CCTTCTAAAGCCTTCCCCCTTGAGGGGCTTTCGCACCGCACCCGCAGGATGCGCGTAGGGCGTCGGCGCCTTCATCGCGCCGTTATTCGAAGTCGTCTCTGCGGCGGATCTCGGGAGGGGGCAAGCCCCTTGCCCCTCCCGATGACTGCCTCCGGGATGACGGGAGGGGCAAGCCCCTCCCCTACGCTTTTTATCCCGGCCTCAAGCAGACAACGGGGACGGTCCTTTTGCCCCAATTCGGTGACAAAAGGACCGTCCCTCTCGCTTTTTTCTTTCGCTTATTCCGCGGGCGGAGCTTCGGGGGCCTCGGGAGCGGCTTCGCCCTCCTCCTCGCCGGCTTCGCGGGTCGTGCGGGCGACGGAGACGACGCGGACGCCGTCGGCCACGCGCATCAGACGCACGCCCTGCGTCGCGCGGCCGTAGATATTGATATCGGAGACCGCCGTCCTGATCATGACGCCGTCGTCGGCGACGATGAAGACGTCCTCGTCGTCCTGCACGACGAGAGATGCGGCGACGGGGCCGGTCTTGTCTGTCACGGCGTAGTTTTTCATGCCTATGCCGCCGCGGCGCTGGGGCCCGCCCTCGCCGCGCAGATACTCGCTGAGCTCGGTGCGCTTGCCGTAGCCGTTTTCGGTGACGCTCAGGAGCGTGCCGCCCTCGCGGCAGAACTCCGCGCCGACGCAGACGTCGCCCTTTCGGAGGGTTATGCCGCGCACGCCGGCCGCCGTGCGGCCCATGGGGCGCACGTCCTTCTCGCTGAAGCATATGGCCATGCCGTTTCGCGTGGTTATGAGGACGTTGTCCTCGCCGGAGGTCGCGTGGACGCTTATCAGCTCGTCGCCCTCGTCGAGGCTGAGGGCGCGGATGCCGCTGGAGCGGATGTTCTTCAGCTGCGACTGCGCGAGGCGCTTGACCGTCCCGTTTTTCGTCACGAAGACGAGGTAGCTGTCCTCCTCGAAGCCGCGGCCGCGTATCATGGCGGAGATCTTCTCATCCGGCATGAGCGGGAGGATGTTGATTATGTTCGACCCGCGCGCGGCCCTGCCCGCCTCGGGGATGTTATACCCCTTCTTGATATAGACGCGGCCGGTGCTCGTGAAGAAGAGGATATAGTCGTGGGTCGAGGCCGTGAAGACCGTCTCGACGTAGTCCTCCTCCTTGGTCGCCATGGCGCGGACGCCGCGGCCGCCGCGGCCCTGCGCGCGGTACTCCGAAACGGGGAGGCGCTTTATATAGCCCGCGTGGGTGAGGGTAAAGACGCAGTCCTCCTCGTCGATGAGGTCCTCGATGTCGATATCGTCCTCGACGTCCTGGATCTCCGTCCTGCGCTCGTCGCCGTACTTGTCGCGGATGGCGAGCAGCTCCTCCTTGAGGACGCCGCGCAGCAGCTCCTCGCTGCCGAGCAGTTCCAGATAGTAGGCTATCTTCTTTTCCAGCTCCTCGTACTCGGCCTTGAGCTTCTCCCTGTCGAGCCCCTGCAGGGCCTTCAGGCGCATATCGAGTATGGCCTGCGCCTGCACGTCGTCGAGCCCGAAGCGCGCGCAGAGGCGCTCCTTCGCGTCATCGTAGCTCTCGCGGATGATCTTTATGACCTCGTCTATATTGTCCTGCGCGATGAGCAGCCCCTCCAAAAGGTGCTCGCGCTCGCGCGCCTTGCGCAGGTCGTAGCGCGTCCTGCGGGCGATGACGTCCTCCTGGAAGGCGAGGTATTCGTCGATTATCTTGCGCAGGGAGAGTATCTTCGGCTGCTTCTGATCGTCCGTCAGGGCGAGCATGATTATCGAGAAATTGGACTGGAGCTGCGTCTGCTTATAGAGCTTATTGAGCACGACCTGCGGGTTGGCGTCCTTCTTGAGCTCGATGACGATGCGCATGCCGTTTCTGTCCGTCTCGTCGCGCAGGTCCGACACGCCCTCGAGGCGCTTGTCCTTGACCTGATCGGCTATGCTGCGGATGAGCTGCTTCTTATTGACCTGATAGGGCAGCTCGGTGACGATGATGCGGATGCGGTCCTTATTGAACTCCTCGAAGCTAGCGCGGGCGCGCACGACGACCTTGCCGCGGCCTGTCGCGTAGGCGGCGCGGATGCCGCTGCGGCCCATGATGATGCCGCGGGTCG
>JAEFAK010000041.1 GCA_016287555.1 Oscillospiraceae bacterium | reverse complement strand
CATGAGGCGGACGGCGTCCATGTTTATCCCCGCGCGCGTCGTCGCGACGTTGACGGAGGAGCAGACTATGTCCGTCGAGGCCAGGGCCTCGGGGATGCTCGCGATGAGGGCGCGGTCGGCGGGCGTGAAGCCCTTGCTGACGAGCGCGGAGAAGCCGCCTATGAAGCTCGCGCCGACGGCCTTGGCCCCCTCGTCCATGGCCTTGGCGAGCGGGGTGAGGTCCTTCGCCTCGCTCGCTGCGGCGACGAGGGCCATCGGCGTCACGGCGATGCGCTTGTTGACTATGGGGATGCCGAATTCGTGCTCTATGTCCTCGCAGACGCGGACGAGGTTTTCCGCGCGCGAGCATATCTTGTCATAGACCTTGCGGCGGCATGCCTCTATATCCGGGTCGGCGCAGTCGAGCAGGCTTATGCCCATCGTGACCGTGCGGATATCGAGATGCTGCTGGTCTATCATCTCTATGGTCTGAAGTATCTCGGAATTATTAATCATGGCGTCAGATCCTGTGCATGGCCTCGAAGATCTCCTCGCGCTGGATGCGTATCTTCAGGCCGGTCTTCTCGCCCTCGGCGTCGAGCAGGGAGGAAAGGGCGGCGAAATCCGTCCCCTCCGGGGCCTCGACGAGCATTATCATCGTAAAGTAGTCGCGCATGACCGTCTGGCTGATGTCGAGGATGTTGACGCTGTTGGAGGCCAGCAGCGAGCATACGTCCGCGATTATGCCGACGCGGTCCTTGCCTATGACCGTAACTATCGCTCTCATTTGTCTTCTCCCTTGCTTTCGCCCATGGCGGTTATTTCGTCGAGCGTCATGCCGAAGGCCGGCATGAACGTCCTTGTAAAGTAGTCCAGCTCGGGCAGAGCCAGCCTGTCGAGGGCGGCGCGGGTCTGCTTTGCCGCGCTGCGGAATTCCGTGTTCCCGGCTTCAAGCTCCTCGACGCATTTAATATATGCCGCGAGCTTGTCGGCCGCCTTCACCAGCTCGCGCACCGTCCCCTCGCCCTCTCCGAGGACGCCCTCGTACGCCCCGCGAAGCTCCTCCGGGAGCAGCGCGCCGAGCCTCTCCGAGGCGAGGCCCTCTATCTTCTTGTAGGCGTCGAGTATCTCGGGGTTGGCGTATTTGACGGGGGTCGGCAGGTCGCCCGTTATAATCTCGGAGGCGTCGTGGAAAAGGGCGACGGCCGCGCAGCGGTCGGGGTCGGCCTCGCCGCCGAAAACGTCCCTCCTGATGACGGCCAGCGCGTGCGCCAGCAGCGCCGTCATGTACGAATGCTCGGAGATGTTCTCCTCGTTGGTGCTGCGCATGAGCCCCCAGCGCCGGATGTATCTCCCGCGCGCCAGAAGCGCGAAGAATCCGCTCTCCATTTCCGCCTCCCGTCCGGACGCAAGTCCTTTGAGTATTAATAAAATATTTTATCACGCGCGCGAAGAAAATTCAATAAAAAAAGGCTCCCCTTAAACGGGTGAGCCTTTGGACTCTTTTCGCTGCCGCCTCGGCCTGCTATTCGCCGCGCAGGCCGCGGAAAAAGTCCCGCAGAAGCGCCGCGCATTCGCCCTCCAGAAGGCCGGGATAGACCTTCGGACGGTGGTTGAAGCGCTCGTAGAAGAGGTCGATGACGCCGCCGGCGGCACCTCCCTTGCCGTCGCGCGCGCCGAAGACGAGGGTGTCGATGCGCGCGTTTATTATCGCGCCGGCGCACATTGGGCAGGGCTCCAGGGTGACGTACATCTCGCAGCCCGAGAGCCTCCAGGAACCCAGAACGCGGCAGGCCGCGTCGATGGCTATCAGTTCAGCGTGGCCAAGGGCGTTCCCATCGCGCTCGCGGCGGTTTTCTCCCTCGGCGACGATCTTGCCGTCTTTGACGATGACGCAGCCGACAGGAGCTTCGCCCGCTTCGCCCGCCTCCGTGGCGAGCTCAAGTGCTCTGCGCATGTATTTTTCCTCGGGCATGGCGCACCTCCGGAACAGATGAGTGGTATTTCGGGGAAGCCTCGTTATATCCGAACCGCGATCTTCCGCGTACCGAGAGGGACGGGGACGACGCTGCCGGAGGTCGTCTCGGCGGCGAGCCTCGCGAGGGCCTCCTCGCCTCCCAACGGGACGAGGACCGTGAAGTCCACCTTCTCGCCGTAGGCCGTGTCCTCTATCTGCGCCGAAGAGCTCAGCGCGTAGCGCAGCCTGTCCGCCAGCGCGTAGGGGCAGGAGAGGGAAAACGCTGCGTATTCGCACACTTCGCCTATGCCGGCGGCCTCGAGCGCGAGCTTCGCCGCCTCGGAATAGGCGCGCACGAGCCCGCCCGTGCCGAGCAGCGTCCCGCCGAACCAGCGCGTCACGACGCAGCAGAAATCCCCGACGCCGCTCTTGCGGAAGACGTCGAGGACGGGCATGCCCGCCGTGCCGCCGGGCTCTCCGTCGTCGGAATAGCGCATGGCGCCGCCGTCGCGGATGATGTAGGCGTAGACGTTGTGCGTGGCGTCGGAATAGGTCTTCCGCGCGTCGCGTATCATGTCGAGCGCCTCGCTCTCCGCCGTGCAGGGGAGAACGCGCGCGAGAAAGCGCGAGCGCTTTTCGATGAGCTCGGCCTCGCCGGGCGCGAGCGGAACGAGGATCATGCCTGACCTCCTGTCACGAAGTCCTTTATGCGCGGGAAGACGGCCGCCGGGCAGCGGACCTCGGCGCGGACGCCTTCGTCGGTATATTCGAGGGAATCTATCACGCACTCGCCGTGCAGCGTGTCGAGCAGGGAAGCGCGCGAATAGGGGATGAGCAGCCTGACGCGCTTTACGCCGGCGTTCAGCACCTCCGCTATCTTCGCCATGAGCTCGTCCAGCCCGCGGCCGGTCAGCGCGCTTATCGCGACGGAGCCGGGCCCCGGGGCGGGGTAGTCGGCGGCGCGGTCGCATTTATTGTACACGTCTATGCGGGGAATGGAGCCCGCGCCGAGCGCGGCGACGAGGCTCTCGACGACGCGCGCCTGCGCGCGCCAGTCGGGATTGGATACGTCGATGACGTGCAGCAGGACCTCCGCCTCGACGAGCTCCTCCAGCGTCGCCTTGAAGGCCTCGACGAGCTGGGTCGGCAGCTTGCGTATGAAGCCGACCGTGTCGCTTATGAGCGCCTCGGTCACGCCGTCGGGCGAGAAGCGCCGCGTCGTCGTGTCGAGCGTGTCGAAAAGGCGGTCGCCGGTCTGGATGCTCTCGCCGGTCACGGCGTTGAGCAGCGTCGATTTGCCGGCGTTGGTGTAGCCTATCAGCGCCACGACGGGGGTCTCGTTTTTCTCGCGGACGCGCCTTTGCGTGCCGCGCACGCGGCGCACGTCCTCCAGCTCCTCCTCGAGCTTCTGGATGCGGCGGCGGATGTGCCGTCTGTCCGTCTCGAGCTGGGTCTCGCCGGGGCCGCGCGTCCCTATCGGGGAGGAGCCGCCGGACGCCGTCTGCCGGACGAGGTGGGTCCACATGCCGGTCAGGCGGGGGAGAAGATACTTATACTGCGCCAGCTCGACCTGCAGCCGCCCCTCGCGCGAGCGGGCGCGGCCTGCGAAGATGTCGAGTATTATGCCGCTCCTGTCGAGCACACGGACGCCGAGCTCCTCGCTCAGCGCCCTCGCCTGCGAGGGGGAGAGCTCATTGTCGAAGAGCGCCAGATCGAGCTTTTCCGCGTCTATTATCTCCTTTATCTCGGCCGCCTTGCCCGAGCCGATGAAGGTCCTCGGGTCGGGGGACGGGCGCGACTGCAGCACCGTCGCCGCGGCCTCGCCGCCCGCCGTCTCCAGCAGGGCCTCGAGCTCGGCCATGCTCGTCTCGGTGGAGCGGTCCTCCTCGGGCATGTTCGCCGCCGTCAGGCCGACGAGCACGGCCCGTTCTTTTTTCTTTTCGCTTGTTTCGGTCATATATTCCTCGCAGGATCAAAAAAATACGCGGGTCAGCAATGTGACCCGCGTCAAGAGCATGGATAGATCAGTTGGAAAGCCCGAACTTCTTGTTGAACTTGTCAACACGGCCGCTGGTATCGACCAGCTTCTGCTTGCCCGTGAAGAACGGATGGCACTTCGAGCAGATTTCAACCCTGATATCCTTCTTCGTGGAGCCGGTCTCGATGACCTCGCCGCACGCGCACCTGATGGTGGTCTGTTCGTATTTGGGATGGATACCTTCCTTCATTTTGTTCACCTCTTTCTGCCCAAAGTACACCGCCGATTTAGCGGCAACGATGATAATAACACACGATTTTGCAAAATGCAAGGCCTTTTTGCCCCTTTTTTCCGCTATTTTTATCGGAATGTGTTTCATTTGTAAATAAACGCGCGCGAGTCTTGCCATATATAAGAAGATTATGCTATAATGACGAAGTTTCATAGCATGCATACCAATTTAGTAAGAGCGTCCCGCTCCCGCGGAAGGGCGGGCGGGCGCACCGGGAGGACTGAGACAATGATCGAAGTATCGGGCCTGACCAAGACCTACGGCAAGAAGAGGGGCATCGACCGCATCTCCTTCACCGTCAACGACGGGGAGATAGTCGGCTTCCTAGGGCCGAACGGCGCAGGCAAATCGACAACGATGAACATCATAACGGGGTACCTGTCCGCCAACTCCGGCGCGGCGCGCATCTCCGGGCTCGACGTGCTGGAAAACCCCGTCGAGGCCAAGCGCCACATAGGCTATCTGCCCGAGCAGCCGCCGCTGTATCTGGACATGACGGTCGAGGAGTACCTCAGCTTCATATACGACCTCAAGCGCGTCAGCGGCGTCAAGCGCTCCGAGCATCTGGACGAGATAGTGTCCCTCGTCGGGCTCAAGGATCAGTACAAGCGCCTGATACGCAACCTGTCCAAGGGCTATAAGCAGCGCGTCGGCATGGCGCAGGCGCTCGTCGGCGATCCCGACGTACTCATACTCGACGAGCCGACCGTCGGCCTCGACCCGAAGCAGATCATCGAGATACGCAACGTCATCAAGGGCCTCGGGAAGGACAGGACGATAATCCTCTCGACGCACATCCTGCAGGAGGTCTCCGCCATATGCGAGCGCGTGCTCGTCATCAATAACGGCCAGATCGTCGCCGACGACAGGCCGGACAACCTCTCCGCCCTCATCACGGGCGACAGGAAGCTGACGGTCCGCGTCGCGGGCCCGCGCGAGAGCGTAAGGCGCATCCTCCGCGGCATCGAGGGCGTGCAGTATGCCGACGCGACAGTCCAGGCCGAGGAGGGGAGCTACGACTTCCTCGTCGAGGCCAGGCCGAATGTCGACGTCAGAAAGCCCATGTTCCAGGCGCTCGCGCAGGCGGGCTATCCCATCCTCCAGCTCAAGAGCATGGACCTCTCGCTTGAGGACATCTTCGTCAAGCTCGTCGAGGCCAAGCGCGGCAGCTCCGCTCCGCGCGCCAAGACTCCCAAAAAGCAGGAGAGCAAGGAGGAGTTAAATTGATCGCCATAATGAAAAGGGACCTGAAGGGCTACTTCACGTCCCCCCTCGGCTTCGTGTTCGTGGCGGCGTACATAGTCATCATGAACGCCACCTTCTACATCACGAGCATCATGAATTCGACCAACGGCCTGACGCAGGTCTTCAGCGTCATGCTCTATTCGCTGGCCATAATCGTCCCCATCCTGACGATGCGCACCTTCTCCGAGGACTATAAGCAGAAGACCGACCAGCTCCTTCTGACGAGCCCCGTATCCCCTTCGGGCATAGTGCTGGGCAAGTTCTTCGCGGCCTACCTCGTCTTCATCTTCGGCCTCGTGCTGACGATAATCTACGTCATCATCTGCCAGGCCTTCGGCAGGGTCAACATGGCCTCCGTCATAGGCAACTACGTCGCCATCCTCGGCGTCGCCGCCGTCTATATCTCGATAGGCGTGTTCATCTCGTCCCTGACGGAAAACCAGCTCATCAGCGCCATCGCGACCCTCGCGGTCTTCGCGCTGCTGCTCATTCTCGACCTTTGCTACAACCTCGTCAATACGGCATGGATAAAGGCCGTGCTCTACTGGCTGAGCATCTTCCGCCGCTACAACACCTTTGTCATGGGAGTCTTCTCCCTGGCTGACTTCGTTTACTACATCAGCGTGACGGCCGTGTTCCTTTTCCTGACGGTCCGCATGCTCGAGAAGAAACGCTGGAGCTGAGGAGGGAAAGAACATGAAAAACAAAAAAGATCTGCTCGATCAGGGCATATTCGACGTCGAGCTCGCCGCGGAACAGGAAGAGATAAAATCCCGCAAGTTCAAATACGGCACGCTCGCGACCGTGTTCACGGTCCTCTTCATAGTCGGAATAATCCTTCTCAACGTCCTCGTCGGCTACCTTACCGACCGCTTCGTTCTCGAGGTCGACCTCACCAGCGAGCACCTTTTCGAGATAAGCGAGGATACCAAGGAAGTCATCGCCGGGCTTACCGAGCCCGTCGACATCATCGTTTTCGCCGACGAGACGCGCTACAAAAACTCCACGGAACTGCTGAGCAATATCTATGAGACCCTCCAGCGCTATGAGTCCCTCTCCGGCGGCATGATAAAGGTCACCTACCTCGACCCGAACCTCAACCCCGGCGTCGTGGACAAATACAACGCCCTCAACGATCTCTCCAGCGACGATATCGTCGTCGCCTCCGAGCGCCGCTTCAAGCGCCTTCAGCCGACCTCGCTCTATAACCACAAGACCGGCGAGGACGGCATCACCTATTACGTCGGCCTGCGCGCAGAGCAGAAGATAACCAGCGCCCTGCTCTACGTCACCGCCGAGAAGCTCGACAAGGCTCTCTATATCCGCGGCCACAACGAGGACTACGGCCTCGACGAACTGACCGGCCTTCTGACCTACTCCAACTACGAGGTCGACTCCTTCATCCTCGCCCGCGAGGAGATCCCCGAGGACTGCACCATGCTCATCATCTCCTCTCCGCTTTATGACTACAGCGCCGAGGAGGTCGACAAGCTCTCCGCCTTCCTCGACAAGGGCGGCAAGATGATAGTCTCCATGAACCCGAACACTCTCGACCCGATGACGAACCTCTCGCTGCTGTTCGAGGAGTGGGGCGTCAAATATGACGGCGAGATAATCCTCGATTCCTCGCAGTCCCTCTCCGGATACCCGATGTACGTCGTCCCGACGACGGTCTGGTTCGAGGGCATCTCCGATACGATCAACATCCAGAACCGCTTCTGCATGATCCCCGCCTGCAAGCCCATCCGCGTAACGGGGACGCAGAAGGCCGGCATCGACGTCCACCCGCTGCTCGTCAGCTCTCCCACGAGCTATGCCAAGAGCGTCGAGGACACCATAGCCGGGACCGATCAGTCCGAAGGCGATACCGTCGGCCCGTTCAATATGTGCGTGCTGGCCGAGAAGATAGCCTCCGACAAGAACCTCAACTATACCCGCGCCGACATCCTCTTCTGCTCGACCGGCATGATAACCGATTCCATCCTCTCGGCTCCGGAATTCCTCAACGGCACGTGGCTCACCGCCGCGCTCAACTACGTCAGCGAGTATACCGACGCCGTCATCATCGCAGATAAGAACTTCGAATCCAAGGCTCTGACGATCCTCTCCTGGCAGGGCAGGCTCGTCTTCTGGGTCGTGGTCGTCGGCATCCCCCTGATCATCATCGCCGCCGGCGTCATCGTCTGGGCAAGGAGGAGGCATCTGTAATGACCAAAGGGATCAAGCGCATCGTCATCGTCGGCGGCGTTGCCGTCGTCATAGCGCTGCTGCTGGTCATCGTCATGGTCGTCTTCCCGAAGCAGCAGGTCGAGCCGACGAATACCGACGAGCCGACCGAGGAGCCCGCCGTCTACATCATCAAGGAGGACGGCAACGACCTCCGCAGCATGCATTGGTTCTGGAACAACGGCGAGGAGCTCGACGTGCAGTTCGTGCGCGACGAGAAGGGCAAGCTCCATTATGAGGTGACGCCCGAGGCCTACTACTTCGAGTGGAACACCAGCAAGTTCCGCAGCATGATGTTCACGCTCTCGACGCTGACCTCCATGGGGACCGTCGAGACCGACCCGAAGGACCTCTCGATCTACGGGCTCGATCACCCCTACTTCCGCATCCGCATGGAGTATTCCGACAAGACGCTCGAGCTGAGCCTCGGAAACCCGACCATAGACAAATACGCCTACGCCATGGTGACCGGCGACAATACGGTCTATATGGTCGGCTCGTATCTGGGCGGCCTCATCGCCCGCGACATCGTCGAATACAGGCAGATAGATTCCTTCCCCGTCTATGACGGCGACGAGATATACGAGAAGATAAACTACGTTTATATCGAAAAGCGCGACGGGACCCCCATCGAGATAGTCGCCGACCCGACCTATGACATGGAGGGCAACAAGGCCATGAGCAACTATATGCTGCTCCAGCCCGTCCTCTCCTCCGCCGTGGATATGAACATCCGCGAGAACGTCCTCGACAAGGTCGCGACGATAGCCTTCTCGAGGGTATACGGCGACATCGAGGCCGACCGTCTCGCCGACTTCGGGCTCGACAGGCCCGCCCGCGTCCGCCTTCAGGACGTCGAAGGCAACACCAGCGACATCATGGTCGGCTCGACGGACTCCAACGTCTATTTCTGCGCCATTACCAAGCAGTATGAGGACTTCAAGGCCGGCGCGATAGACAAGCTGACCGTCCTCGAATACAGAAACAGCGGCTTCGAGCCCATCGATATCGACTACATGACCCTCGTCAACCGCACCATCTGGGTCCAGGAGATCCATACGGTCCGGACCATCGAGTATGAGTATGAGGGCAACGTGCGCCGCGTCGACTTCACCTTCGAGGATTATATAACCGACGCCAACACCGAGGCGGTCCACGTCTTCGGCGCGCTCGACGGCAAGGATCTCGGCGAGCAGAACACCAAGAGGCTCTACGCCCGTACGCTGAACCTGCGCGAGATAGGCACCGTAAGCGACGACGTCGCGCTCGGCGAGGCTGAGATAACCGTCCGCCTCAAGCTGGTGGACGGCGGGCAGCGCGAGCTCAAGCTCTACAGGCTCAACGACCGCCAGTACTGCGCCGTTGTCGACGGGCAGCAGCGCTACTACGTATACCGCACGAACGTGCGCAACATCACAGAGGCGATCGCGCGTCTGGACGACGACCGCGACCTCGCGCTGCTGTACGATACCTGATGAAAAACGACCGGGCGCGCCGCATTCCGCGAATGCGGCGCGTCCGACTGTATCCGGAGGAAGCATGGACGGAGTTTTGACCAGGATATTCTGCGTCATAGCGGCCGCGGCGGGGCTCGCCCTGTCGGTCATGGCCTGCGTTTCCGGCGGCTGGCTCGTGCTCGCCGCCGCGGCCGTGCTCGTCATAGTCGGCGTGGCCGCCGCGTTCGCGATAGGGAAGGCCCGCGAGCCTAAGCCGCTCGCCGCCGCGCTGATCGTCCTCGCGCTGACGCTCGTCCCGAGGGTCGCCGCCGTGCTGGCGTTTCCCGTCGTGACGGCGCCGGTCCACGATTTCGGGACGTATTTCCGCCTCGCCGAGTGCTTCGCCGGCGGGACGGCGCTCATCAAGAATTCCGCGCATCTCTTCCCGCATATGCTGTGGTTCTCGGAGGCGCTGTCGGTCCCGTTCCGCGTCTTCGGCGCGTCCGTCGCCGTCTATCAGGTCTGCGGCCTCGTCCTCAGCGCCGTCACGGCTCTGCTCATCTTCGGCGCCGTGAAGACCCTGCGCGGGGCGAAGGCTGGCCTTTTCGGCGCGCTCATCTTCGCGCTCTGCCCCTCCGCCGCGCTCTATGCGCCCCTCTGCTGCGGGGAGCACCTCGCTCTCGCGCTGCTTTCCCTCGTCCTGTTCCTGCTCGCGCGGTTTTATAAGGCGGGCCCGAAGCCCGTCCCGGTCATGCTCGCGCGCGGGGCCGTGCTCGGCGTCTGCCTGCTCGCGCTGGAGCTCATAAGGCCGGTCGCGATAGTCCCCGTCGTCGCGGTCGTGCTGGCGTGGCTGGCTGCCGACGCGAAAAAGCGGCCCGCCTTCGGCCGAGCGCTCGCGCTGCTGCTGGCCCTGCTCGTCGTGCTCATAGGCGGGCGGCAGCTCTCGCTGCTCGGCGCGGAGAGCATTTTGGAAAGGCCCGTCGCCCGCAGCTCCAATTCCTTCACGCTGCTCGCCGGCTCGAACGCGGAAGCCTCCGGGGCGTGGAACGCGGAGGACTCGGCGCTGTTTTACTCCGCCGTCGAGTCCGGCGACTTCAGGGCCGCCGACAGGCAGATAAGAAGCGTCGTCGTCTCGCGCTACAAAGCCCTCGGCCCGGTCGGGACGGTGAAGCTCATGGCGGTCAAATCCGCCCATACGTGGGGCAATCAGGCCTCGGTGCTGGATTATCTCATCATGTACTCCGCGCGGGAAAACGCGCTGCTCTCCGGGAAGCTGCTGAAGGCGCAGGTCGCGCTCTGCAACGGGTATTTCGCGGCGCTTTTGCTGCTCTTCGCGGCGGCGGCCGCGCTACGCGTCAAGCGCGGCGGGACGGCTCCGGAGCTCGTCTGCCTGCTGGGCGTTCTCGGCTTCGCGTGCATGTTCCTTCTCAGCGAGGCGGCCGGGCGCTACTCCCTCATCGCGCTGCCGCTTCTCGCGGCGTGCGTGCCGGGCGGATTTTTTGCAAAGATTTCGCTTGACAAGCGCAGGCGGTGATTGTATAATAGCCAAGCTATGGCGGCGTAGCTCAGTTGGCTAGAGCATGCGGTTCATACCCGCAGTGTCACCGGTTCGAATCCAGTCGCCGCTACCATCTTCCCCATAGGCCCTCGGGCCTATGGGGAAATCAAACCGGCCTGCAGGATGCAGACCGTTTTTTTGGCCCGTTGGTCAAGTGGTTAAGACACCGCCCTTTCACGGCGGTAACATGGGTTCGAATCCCGTACGGGTCACCACAACGGAGGCTTAGCTCAGCAGGTTAGAGCGCATGCTTCACACGCATGAGGTCGCGCGTTCGAGTCGCGCAGTCTCCACCACGTCGTCGCGGACTTCGTATCGTTCGCGACGGCGTTTTTTGTTAAACGCCATCGCTCATTCGCTCCGTCGCTCCTCCTTTCCGTCGCGCAAATGCTTCGCCGGTTTGCGTGACGGATTGTCATTTCATGCCCCTGAAACGACGTTTCACGCCCGAAAACGACGCTTTCGTGCGATAGGGGTTGACCGCCGCCGCGGAAATGCTATCATCTTATTATGATGAAAGGAGCGTGGCGCGCCTTGTATTTTGCTATCATTCTGCTCATTCCGACGGCGATATTCTTCATCAGATCGCTCGCAGCGCTGGGCCGCTTCCTCAAATGGCGCAAAAAGGAGCTCCTCATCGGGACCGTCGGCGAGCTCGATAATTACCGCGCCTCCGGCAAATCGCGCAGGTACACCTACGCCTTCACGATAGAGCGCGGATCAGAGACCGTCGAGACCCGCATCCGCTGCATGAGGATGGAGATGGGGAACTCGCGCTACAAGCCCGGCGACGCCGTACCCGTCCGGTACGACCCGCAGACGGGGCGCTACCGCGTCAAAAAGGACCTCGTCCGCGATCTCTGGCTGAACCCGCTGCTCTTCATCGCCTTCGGCGCCGCCGCTTTCGGAGTTTATTCCCTCGCTCCCATGTATACGCTGTCTTACCTTGTGTTCTGAGCTGCAGCGATACCGGGGACGGGACTTTCCCGGTTTCAAATGTGAGCGACGCTTCACAATG
>JAEFAK010000249.1 GCA_016287555.1 Oscillospiraceae bacterium | reverse complement strand
TACAATATTCCAGATGATGGGCGGCCTCCGCAGCGGCATGGGCTACTGCGGCACCCCGACGATAGACGATCTGCGCACAAAGGCTAAATTCATCAAGATAACCAGCGCCGCGCTCCGCGAGAGCCATCCGCACGACGTCTACATCACGAAGGAAGCGCCGAACTACAGCACCAACATCCAGTAAGGCCACGGGAGGGGGAACGTCATGGATGCGACAGAGAGATTCCGCGAGATGCTCGACGCTTCGGAGAAGGTCGTCTTCTTCGGCGGCGCCGGCGTCAGCACGGAGAGCGGGATACCCGATTTCCGAAGCGTGGACGGACTGTACTCGCAGAAATACGATCTTCCTCCCGAGACGATAATCTCGCACAGATACTTCATATCGCACCCTGAAGAGTTCTTCAGGTTCTACAAGGAAAAGATGATATTCCCCGACGCCGAGCCGAACGCCTGCCATCTGAAGCTCGCGGAGCTGGAGAAGCAGGGAAAGCTCACCGCCGTCGTGACGCAGAACATAGACGGCCTGCACCAGAAGGCCGGCAGCAGTAACGTGCTCGAGCTTCACGGAAGCGTTCACAGAAACTACTGCATGTCCTGCGGGAAAAAGTACCCGCTCGATTTCGTGCTTGCGTCCGACGGCATACCCAGATGCGAATGCGGTGGCATCGTCCGTCCGGACGTGGTGCTCTACGAGGAAGCACTGGATCCGGACGTCATCGAGCGGTCCGTCAATGCCATAAAGGAAGCCGACATGCTGATCATAGGAGGAACTTCTCTCGTCGTATATCCCGCCGCCTCGCTCATAGATTTTTACGGCGGGCACAGACTGGTCCTGATCAACAGGGGAGCCACCGGCGCGGACGGAAGGGCTGACCTCGTCATAAGGGAAAACATAGGAAAGGTATTCTCGCAGATATGAGCCGTGTTGATATCCTCGGAGTGCGCTTTGACGCGCTGACGCCGGACGAGGCGGTTCTGGCCGCGGAGGCGCTCCCACGCGGGTCGCGCGTAGTTACGCCCAATCCCGAGATCGTCATGGCCGCGCGTTCCGACCCGGAACTCATGGAGATAATCAACGGCTCCGGACTCGTGACCGCTGACGGCATAGGGATAATCTACGCGGCGAAGATCCTCGGAAGAAAGCTTCCGGGGAGAGTGACCGGCATAGGTCTTGCAACGGCGCTGCTTGAACGCATGGCCGGACGCGGAGGGTCGGTATATCTCTTCGGCGCCAGGCCCGGCGTGGCGGAAAAGGCGGGGGAAAAGATAGTCTCGGACTTTCCGGGAATTGTCATCGCAGGCACCCACGACGGCTACTTTGCCGACGACGCCGACATTGTCGAAGATATCAACAGAGCAAGTCCCGATCTCCTGCTCGTCTGCCTCGGCGCCCCTAAGCAGGAAAAGTGGATGGCTTCAAGAACCGGCGTGGTTGACGCCGGACTCATGATGGGACTCGGCGGCGTGCTCGACGTCTACGCCGGGAACGTCAGGAGAGCTCCGAAGCTCTTTCAGAAGCTCGGTCTTGAGTGGCTTTACAGGGCAGTGACCCAGCCCTCGCGCTTCAAGCGCATCAGGAAGCTGCCCGGATTTCTGTTCGCGGCTCTACGCGAACGCGGCAGGGAGAAAAAGTGATGGGAAAGCTTATAGTTTTCGAGGGGATAGACGGCTCCGGCAAGTCGACTCAGTTTCGTAGGCTCTGCGAGGCCTTCAAGGAGAAGGAAATTGACTTCCGTAGCATCGTTTTTCCGCGCTATGACAAGGAATCCTCCGCTCTGATACGCATGTACCTCGGCGGCGAATTCGGTTCCAGACCCGAGGACGTCGGCGCATACGCCGCAAGCACATTTTACGCTGTCGACAGATTTGCCTCTTTCCGACAGGACTGGGGGGAGTATTATAATAACGGCGGTCTGATCATTACCGACCGTTATACGACCTCCAACGCGATACACCAGTCGGCCAAGCTCCCGCCGGAGGACAGGCCCGCATATCTCGAATGGCTGTATGATTTCGAATATGTCAAATTCGGCCTGCCGAGGCCCGACGTCGTATTCTTCTGCGACGTTCCCGCCGAAGTTTCGGTCAGGCAGATAAAAAAGCGCGGGCTCGACACTGATATACACGAAAAGGACTTTGAGTATCTCGTCAGATGCGCCG
>JAEFAK010000040.1 GCA_016287555.1 Oscillospiraceae bacterium | reverse complement strand
CGTCGCCCGGGAAGTCATACTTGTTGAGCAGCTCGCGGACTTCCATCTCGACGAGCTCGAGGAGCTCGGGGTCGTCGACCTGGTCGACCTTGTTCAGGAAGACGAGGACATAGGGAACGTTGACCTGACGGGCAAGCAGAAGGTGCTCGCGGGTCTGGGCCATGGGGCCGTCGGAAGCAGCGATGACGAGGATCGCGCCGTCCATCTGAGCAGCGCCGGTGATCATGTTCTTGATATAGTCGGCGTGGCCCGGGCAGTCGACGTGAGCATAGTGACGGGAAGCCGTCTGATACTCGACGTGAGCGGTGTTGATCGTGATACCACGGGCTCTCTCTTCAGGAGCCTTGTCGATCTGATCGTAAGCGGTATAGGACGCGGCATCGGGGTTAGCCATGTTCAGGACCTTGGTGATGGCGGCGGTAAGGGTCGTCTTGCCGTGGTCGATGTGGCCGATGGTGCCGATGTTTACATGGGGCTTGGTTCTCTCAAATTTCGCCTTGGCCATTGTAGTGGTAGCCTCCTTAAAAATAGTTGATATGGTTAAAAATTCTTGCTTACTTGCTCTAAATACTTATTTTACAGCATAACGGGCCGTTTTGCAACAGTTAGTTGCCGCGGTGGGAGCCGATGAGCTTTTCCTGAAGATTCTTCGGAAGCTCGATATAATGGCTCGGCTCCATGCTGTACTGGCCGCGTCCCTGGGTCCTGCTGCGCAGATCGGTGGCGTATCCGAACATCTCGGAGAGCGGAACGAGCGCGTCGATATGCGCCGCGCCGACTCTGGTCTCCATGCCCTGGATCTGGCCGCGTCTGGCGTTGATGTCGCCCAGAACGTCGCCCATATAGTCCTCGGGGACTATAACGCTGACCTTCATTATGGGCTCGAGCAGAACGGGATCGGCTTTCAGGCAGGCATCCTTGAAAGCCATGGAGCCCGCGATCTTGAACGCAAGCTCGGAGGAGTCGACCTCATGGAACGAACCGTCGAGCAGAGTGGCCTTGACGTCGACGACGTTGTAGCCCGCGAGCGGACCGGAGAGCATGGCTCCCTGGATGCCGAGATCGACCGAGGGGATATACTCCCTGGGGATCGCGCCGCCGGTGATCTGGTCGACGAACTCATAGCCCTTGCCGGACTCGTTGGGCTCGATGAGCAGCTTGACATGCGCGAACTGGCCCTTGCCGCCCGTCTGTCTGACGTAACGCATGTCGGATATCGCGCTCTTGCGGATGGTCTCTTTATAGGATACCTGCGGCTTGCCCACGTTCGCCTCGACGCGGAACTCCCGAAGGAGCCTGTCCACGATGATCTCGAGGTGGAGCTCGCCCATGCCGGCGATGATGGTCTGGCCCGTCTCCTCGTCCGTATAGGTCTTGAAGGTCGGGTCCTCCTCAGCCAGCTTTGCAAGCGCGATGCCCATCTTCTCCTGACCCGCCTTCGTCTTGGGCTCGATGGCGACCCTGATGACGGGCTCGGGGAATTCCATGGACTCGAGGATGACTTTATGCTTTTCGTCGCAGAGCGTGTCGCCCGTCGTGGTGGACTTCAGGCCGACTACGCCGACGATGTCGCCGGAGTAGATGTCGGTGATGTCCTCGCGGTGGTTGGCGTGCATACGGAGTATGCGCCCCAGACGCTCTCTGCGGTCCTTGGTGGAGTTGATGACGGTCTTGCCGGCCTCGATGCTGCCAGAATACACGCGGATGAACGCGAGCTTTCCGACAAATGGGTCGGTCATGATCTTGAACGCGAGGGCGGAGAAAGGCCCTTCGTCGTCGGCCGCGCGGGTGACCTCCTGACCGTTGGCGGGGTTTATTCCGACGACGGGCGGGATGTCCAGCGGTGACGGAAGGTAGTCCACTATCGCGTCGAGCAGCTTCTGGACGCCCTTGTTCCTGTATGAGGTGCCGCAGAGCACCGGGAACATCTGCACGGAGACCGTACCCTTGCGGATGGCATTCCGGAGCAGATCCTCGGGGATGTCCTGACCTTCGAGATACAGCTCCATTATCTCGTCGTCAAAATCAGCCGCTTTTTCAATAAGGTTTGTCCTGTATTCCTCAGCGAGGTCAAGAAGGTCTGCGGGGATCTCCTCAATGCGCTGGTCCTTGCCGAGGTCGTCGTAATAGATGACCGCGTGCATGCCGATAAGGTCGATGATGCCGCGGAAATCGGCCTCCTTGCCTATCGGCAGCTGGACCGGAACGGCGTTGGCCTTGAGCCTCTCGCTTATCATGTCGAGCACGTTGAAGAAGTCGGCGCCCATTATGTCCATCTTATTGACATATATAAGACGGGGAACGCCGTAGTGATCCGCCTGACGCCAGACAGTCTCTGACTGCGGCTCGACGCCGCCCTTGGCGCACAGAACAGTCACGCCGCCGTCGAGGACGCGAAGGCTTCTCTCGACCTCGGCCGTGAAATCGACATGGCCCGGAGTGTCGATGATGTTGATGCACACATCTCTCCAGAAGCAGGTCGTGGCAGCGGAGGTTATGGTTATGCCTCGCTCCTGTTCCTGCTCCATCCAGTCCATGGTGGCGGTGCCCTCATGGGTCTCACCGATCTTGTAGTTGACGCCCGTATAGAAGAGTATCCTCTCCGTCGTGGTCGTCTTTCCGGCGTCGATGTGAGCCATGATACCGATATTTCTTGTGTTTTCAAGGGATTTCTGTCTGGGCATTATTAACTCCTTGATCCGTTCGTTCGGCTACGCTGAGCGCGGATCACCATCTGTAATGGGCGAAAGCCTTGTTGGATTCCGCCATCTTGTGGGTGTCTTCACGCTTCTTGACGGCATTGCCGAGGTTGTTGGAGGCGTCGAGGATCTCGCCGGCGAGACGTTCCTTCATCGTCTTTTCGCCGCGAGCGCGCGAATAGCTGGTCAGCCAGCGAAGGCCGAGTGTCTGCCGACGGTCGGCGCGGACTTCGATAGGCACCTGGTAGGTCGAACCGCCGACACGGCGGGCCTTGACCTCCAGCGACGGCATGATGTTGTCAAGAGCCGCCGTGAAAACGTCGAGAGCGGGCTTGCCGGACTTGTCGGCAATGATGTCGAAAGCGTCATAGACGACTTTCTGAGCCACGCCCTTCTTACCGTCGAGCATGATGCTGTTGATAAGCTTGGTCACCAGAACACTGTTATACACAGGATCGGGTATGATCTCTCTTTTAGGGACGTTACCTCTTCTGGGCACTGTACTTCCCTCCTTCATAAAATGATTTCACAGGTACTCGAAAGACGGCGGTCTCCCGCCGCTCCCGTATTGCGCCCCGATAGGTTATATATCGAGGCTTGGAGCAATACGCTCCCAGCGCTAATAATTCCTTGATGGGATTACTTTCCGGCCTTCGGCCGCTTGGCGCCGTACTTGGATCGGGCCTGCTTGCGGTTGGCAACGCCCTGGGAGTCGAGAGTGCCGCGGATGATGTGGTAACGCACACCGGGGAGGTCCTTGACACGGCCGCCTCTGATCATGACGATAGAGTGCTCCTGAAGATTGTGGCCGATGCCGGGGATATAGGCCGTCACCTCATAGCCGTTGGTAAGGCGCACACGGGCGACCTTGCGGAGAGCCGAGTTCGGCTTCTTCGGGGTCTGGGTACGAACGACAGTGCATACGCCGCGCTTCTGGGGAGAGCTCAGGTCGGTCTCCTTGTTCTTAAGAGTGTTGAGACCTTTCTGCATGGCGGGCGAAGTGGACTTGTAAGCCACGGTTTCCCTGCCCTTCCTGACAAGCTGGTTAAAAGTAGGCATGAACTTCCTCCTTTCCTGAAATAATCTCGCAATTTGGCATTATAGCAAAACTGCATTTATTAGTCAACGCAAATTTTTGCGTCGGACCGACTTTTTTTCGTCCGCTTCGAGAAGCGGCTTCGGGGAGCCCGTCGTCAGACGGCGGGCTCCTCGGTATCTTCGGGTTCGGAGGCTACGATCTCGTTGAAGTCTCTGTATATCTCCAGGCCGGAGCCGGCGGGGATGAGCTTGCCGATGATGACGTTCTCCTTCAGGCCGACAAGATGGTCTATCTTGCCCTTGATGGCGGCCTCGGTCAGGACCTTCGTCGTCTCCTGGAAGGAGGCGGCGGAAAGGAAGCTCTCCGTCGCGAGGGAGGCCTTCGTGATGCCCATGAGCAGCCTTGTATACTCGGCCGGGCGGAGCTCGCCGTCCTGCTCGGGATCGATGGGCTCGCCGGAGGCTTCCTTGGCGGCCAGGCGCTCGGCGCGGACCTTGTTCTCCTCGCGGATGCGCTCATTGGCGGCCTTGACCTCGATGAGGTCTGCCATGGAGCCGGAGAGAAGGCCGGTGTCGCCGGCGTCCTCGATGCGGACCTTGCGCATCATCTGGCGCACGATGACTTCGATGTGCTTGTCGTTGATATCGACGCCCTGCTGGCGGTAGACCTTCTGGACCTCCTGGATGAGGTACTCCTGAACGGCGTCGATGCCCTTTACGCGCAGGACGTCGTGGGGATTGTAGGTGCCCTCGGTGAGATCGTCGCCCTGCTTGACCAGGTCGCCGTCGCGGACCTTGATGCCCGCGCTGACGGGGACGGTGATGGACTTCGTCTCGCCGGTCTGCTCATTGAGGATGGTGATGGTCTGGACGTTGGCCTTCTTGCTGTCCTCGAAGACGACGCTGCCGGAGATCTCCGCGAGCTGGGCCATCTTCTTGGGCTTTCTGGCCTCGAAGAGCTCTTCGACTCGGGGAAGGCCCTGGGTGATGTCGTCGCCGGCGACGCCGCCGGTGTGGAAGGTACGCATCGTGAGCTGGGTGCCGGGCTCGCCTATGGACTGGGCGGCTATGACGCCGACAGCCTCGCCCATGCTGACGGGTTCGCCGGTGGCGAGGTTCATGCCGTAGCACTTGGAGCAGACGCCGCGGCTGGCCTCGCAGGTGATGACGCTGCGGATCTCGACTTCCTCGATGCCGTGGGCCTCGAGCACCTTCGCGTCGTCGCCGACGAGCATGTGGTCGGTCGTGAAGAGGACCTCGCCGGTCTTCGGATCGACGACGTCGTGCAGCGGGTAGCGGCCGTGGATGGCGGTCGCGAGGGAGCTGACCATGGCGCCGTTTTCATAGATGGCGTGGGCCTTTATGCCGCTTTCGGTATGGCAGTCGGACTCGCAGATGATGACGTCCTGCGAGACGTCGACGAGGCGTCTGGTCAGGTAGCCGGAGTCCGCTGTACGAAGAGCGGTATCGGCCAGGCCCTTGCGCGCACCTCGGGACGAGATGAAGTACTCGAGGACGGAGAGGCCTTCGCGGAAGTTCGCCTTGATGGGTATCTCGATGGTCTTGCCGGAGGTGTTGGCCATAAGGCCGCGCATGCCAGCGAGCTGACGGATCTGGTTCATGGAGCCGCGGGCGCCGGAGTTCGCCATCATGTAGATGGGGTTGAACTCGTCGAGGCTGTCCTGAAGGGCGTCGGTGACGTCCTTGTTGGCCTTTTCCCACTCGGAGACGACGAGGCGGTAACGCTCGTCGTTGGTGATGAAGCCGCGCTTGTACTGATTTTCGATCTTAATGACCTTCTGCTCGGTCGCGGCGATGATCTCCTTCTTCTTCTCGGGGACGGTCATATCGGATATGGAGATCGTGATGGCGCCCTTAGTGGAATACTTGAAGCCCATGGCCTTGATGGCGTCGAGCACTTCGGTCGAGACTGTGAAGCCGTGCTTGCTGATGCACTTGTCGACGATCTCGCCGAGCTTCTTCTTATCGACCTTGAAATCGATCTCGAAGAGGAACTCATTGCCGGGGACGCTGCGGTCGACGAAGCCGAGGTCCTGCGGGATGGGCTCATTGAAGATTATGCGGCCGACGGTCGTCTCGACGAGCTGGGAGCGGGTCTCCCCTTCTATCTCGCGGGTGATGCGGACCCTGATGGGCGCGTGGATGCCGAGGGAGCCCTCGTCATAGGCCATGAGCGCCTCGTTGGGCGAGGAGAAGACCTTGCCCTTGCCGGGCTCGTCTTTGGTGTAGGTCAGATAGTAGGAGCCGAGTATCATGTCCTGCGTGGGGACGGTCACGGGATGTCCGTCCTGCGGGCGCAGGAGGTTGTTGGTGGAGAGCATGAGGATGCGGGCCTCGGCCTGCGCCTCCGCGGAAAGCGGAACGTGGACCGCCATCTGGTCGCCGTCGAAGTCGGCGTTATAAGCCGTGCAGACGAGCGGATGGAGCTTGAGCGCACGGCCCTCGACGAGGACC
The DNA here is from genome assembly GCA_016287555.1 of Oscillospiraceae bacterium. Taxonomy (GTDB): domain Bacteria; phylum Bacillota; class Clostridia; order Oscillospirales; family Oscillospiraceae; genus RGIG7949. Next base: position 5,706 of record JAEFAK010000040.1, on the reverse strand, counting down.
GGCTCAAAGGCCTGTATGCCGAGACGGTGGAGCGTCGGGGCGCGGTTGAGGAGGACGGGATGATCCTTGATGATGACGTCGAGAGCGTCCCAGACCTCGGTGCGGCCCTTGTCGACCATCTTCTTGGCGGACTTTATATTGTTGGCGACGCCGTCCTCGACGAGCTTCTTCATTACGAAGGGGCGGAACAGCTCTATCGCCATCTCCTTGGGCAGGCCGCACTGGAAGAGCTTCAGGTCGGGCCCGACGACTATGACGGAACGGCCGGAGTAGTCGACGCGCTTGCCGAGAAGGTTCTGGCGGAAGCGGCCCTGCTTGCCCTTGAGCATATCGGAAAGGCTCTTGAGGACTCGGCTGTTGACGCCGGTGACGGCGCGGCCGCGGCGGCCGTTGTCTATAAGGGCGTCGACGGCCTCCTGGAGCATGCGCTTCTCGTTGCGCACGATGATGTCGGGCGCGCGCAGCTCGATGAGCCTCTTGAGACGGTTGTTGCGGTTTATGACGCGGCGGTAAAGGTCGTTGAGGTCGCTGGTGGCGAAGCGGCCGCCGTCGAGCTGGACCATGGGCCTTATCTCGGGCGGGATGACGGGAAGAACGTCGATGATCATCCACTCGGGCCTGTTGCCGGAGAGGCGGAACGCCTCTACGACCTCGAGCCTCTTGATGATCTTGGCCTTCTTCTGGCCGGAGGCGTCGCGCAGCTCGGCGCGCAGCTCCTCGGAGAGCTTGTCGCAGTCGATCTGGCTGAGCAGCTCCTTGACGGCCTCGGCGCCCATGCCGGCCTTGAAGTCGTCCTCGTACTTTTCCTTATAGTCCCTGTATTCCTTCTCGGTGAGGATCTGATTCTTCATCAGAGGGGTGTCTCCGGGATCGGTCACGATATAGACCGCGAAGTACAGGAGCTTTTCAAGTATCCTCGGAGAGATGTCGAGGATGAGTCCCATGCGGGAGGGGATGCCCTTGAAATACCATATATGAGATACGGGGGCGGCGAGCTCGATGTGGCCCATGCGCTCGCGGCGGACCTTGGCCTTGGTGACCTCGACGCCGCAGCGGTCGCATATCTTGCCCTTATAGCGGATCTTCTTATATTTGCCGCAGTGGCATTCCCAGTCCTTCGTCGGCCCGAAGATGCGCTCGCAGAAGAGTCCGTCGCGCTCGGGCTTGAGGGTGCGGTAGTTGATGGTCTCGGGCTTCTTTACCTCGCCGTAGGACCATTTTCTGATCATTTCAGGAGACGCTATGCCGATCTGGATAGCTTCAAACGGCGTGTTGCTCATCACTCGTCCTCCTCTTCATAATCGTCGTCGAAATCAAGGGCAATGTCCGCTCCGAGCTCGTCGGGATCGACGTCCTCGATGGTATATCCGCCGGACTCGATCTCGGTATCGTCGGAAGCGTAGCTGATGTCGTCGCCGTAAGCGCCCTGATAATCGTCGTCATCGTCGCTCTTGAGCTCGATCTCGTTGCCGTCGCCGTCAAGCACTCTGACGTCGAGGCAGAGGGACTGCAGCTCCTTTACGAGGACCTTGAAGGATTCCGGGACGCCCGGCTGCGGGACGTTGTGGCCCTTGACTATGGATTCGTAGGTCTTGACGCGGCCGGTCACGTCGTCGGACTTGACCGTCAGTATCTCCTGCAGGGTGTAGGCCGCGCCGTAAGCCTCGAGCGCCCAGACCTCCATCTCGCCGAAGCGCTGGCCGCCGAACTGGGCCTTGCCGCCCAGAGGCTGCTGCGTTACGAGGCTGTAGGGGCCGGTGCTGCGGGCATGGATCTTATCGTCGACCAGGTGGTGCAGCTTGAGGAAGTAAACGTAGCCGACGGTGACGGGGTTGTCGAACGGGAGACCCGTGCGTCCGTCATAAAGGATGCTCTTTCCGTCTCCGCGCAGGCCGGCATAGTCGAGAAGGTTCATTATCTCGCCCTCGTCGGCGCCGGAGAATATCGGGGTCGCCACCTTCCAGCCGAGGGTCTTGGCCGCGTAGCCCAGGTGGACCTCAAGTACCTGTCCTATATTCATTCGGGACGGGACGCCCAGAGGATTGAGCACGATGTCGAGCGGGGTGCCGTCGGGCAGATAGGGCATATCCTCGCGCGGGAGTATGCGGGAGACGACGCCCTTGTTGCCGTGGCGGCCGGCCATCTTGTCGCCGACGGAGATCTTGCGCTTCTGCGCGATGTATACTCTGACGACCATGTTCACGCCCGGAGACAGCTCGTCGCCGTTTTCGCGGGTGAACACCTTGACGTCGACGACTATACCGCTCTCGCCGTGGGGCACCTTCATGGAGGTGTCGCGGACCTCGCGGGCTTTCTCGCCGAATATCGCGCGCAGGAGCCTCTCCTCTGCGGTCAGGTCGGTCTCGCCCTTCGGGGTGACCTTGCCGACGAGGATGTCGCCGCTCCTGACCTCGGCGCCGATGGTGATGATGCCGCGCTCGTCGAGGTACTTGAGGGTATCCTCACCGACGCCGGGGATGTCTCTGGTTATCTCCTCGGGCCCGAGCTTGGTGTCGCGCGCGTCTATCTCATGCTCTTCTATATGAATAGATGTAAAGACGTCGTCCTGAGCGAGACGCTCGTTGATGAGGACCGCGTCCTCGTAGTTGTAGCCTTCCCAGGTCATGAATCCGACGAGGATGTTCTTTCCGAGGCTCAGCTCGCCCTGGCTCGTGGAGGGGCCGTCGGCGAGGACGGTATCGGAGGTGACTCTCTCGCCCACGCTGACGATGGGACGCTGGTTGATGCAGGTGCCCTGGTTGCTGCGGTGGAACTTAAGCAGCTTGTGCGTGACTTCGCCGCGTCCGTCGTAATCGACGGTCACGTCGGCGGCGGAAACGCGGGTCACGACGCCGTCGCCTTCGGCCATGAGGACGACTCCGGAGTCCACGGCGCATTTGTGCTCGATGCCGGTGGCGACGACGGGCGCCTCGGTCACGAGCAGAGGCACGGCCTGGCGCTGCATGTTCGCGCCCATCAGAGCGCGGTTGGCGTCGTCGTTTTCAAGGAACGGGATCATGGCCGTCGCTATGGAGACCATCATCCTCGGGGAGATGTCGATATAATCCACGCGCTCCCTGTCGACCTCGATGATCTCATCGCGGTGGCGGCAGGTGATACGGGCGTTGGCAAGGCAACCGTTCTCGTCGAGAGGCTCGGTCGCCTGCGCGACGATGTACTGATCCTCGACGTCGGCGGTCATGTACTCGACGTCGTCGGTCACGCGGCAGGTCCCCTTCTCGACGCGCCTGAACGGAGCGACGAGGAAGCCGTACTCATTGACCCTCGCATAGGAGGCGAGATAGCTGATAAGGCCGATGTTCGGGCCTTCAGGCGTCTCGATGGGGCACATGCGGCCGTAGTGGCTGTAGTGAACGTCGCGCACGTCGAAGTTGGCGCGCTCGCGGGAAAGGCCGCCCGGGCCGAGAGCCGACATGCGGCGCTTGTGCGTGAGCTCGGCCAGAGGGTTGGTCTGGTCCATGAACTGGGACAGCGGAGACGAGCCGAAGAATTCCTTTATCGCCGCGGTCACGGGTCTTATATTAATGAGGGACTGCGGAGTGACGATGTCGAGGTCCTGAAGGGTCATCCTCTCGCGGATAACGCGCTCCATGCGCGAGAAGCCGACGCGGAACTGCTGCTGGAGCAGCTCGCCGACGCTGCGCATGCGGCGGTTGCCGAGGTGGTCGATATCGTCGGCCTCGCCTATGCCGACGGCGAGGCAGTTGAGGTAGTTGACGGAGGCGAAAACGTCGTCGGGGATGATGTGCTTGGGGATGAGGTCCTCGATGTTCTCCTCTATCGCCTCGCGGAGCTCTTCGCCCTTATACTGCTCGAGCAGACGGCGGAGAACGATGAAGCGGACGTTTTCCTTTATGCCGAGCTCGGCGGGATCGAAATCGACGAAACCGGCGAGGGGCACCATGCCGTTGGAGAAGACCTTGACTTCCTTGTCGCCTGCGTATACCCACATCTCGGTCACGCCTTTGGCCACGAGGGCCTCGGCGCTCTCGAGCGTGAGCACCTCGTCGGGATCGGCGATGAGCTCGCCCGTCATGGGATCGGCGACGGGCCTTGCAAGCTTGAAGCCTGCGACGCGGCGCGGAAGAGCCATTTTCTTATTGAACTTATAGCGTCCGACGTTGGACATGTCGTAGCGTCTGGGATCGAAGAACAGGCTGACGAGCAGCGTCTCCGCGCTCTCGAGCGTCGGAGGATCGCCGGGACGCAGACGGCGGTATATCTCGAGAAGGGCCTCCTCGCGGTTTTTGCAGGTGTCCTTTTCGAGGGTTGATACCATGCGGGCGTCCGGCCCGAAGATCTCGCTGAGCTGCTCGGTCGTCTCGGCTCCGCCCGTGGCCTGCGCGCAGGTCAGCCAGGAATAGGGCTTATCCTCCCAGGACGCGCCCATGGCTCTGAGCAGCCACGTGATGGGGAGCTTGCGGTTCTTGTCGATGCGGACGTTGAAGTTGTCGCCCGCGTCGGTCTCGTACTCGAGCCACGCGCCGCGGTAAGGGATGGCGGTCGCGCTGTAGAGCGAGAGGTTGGTCTTGTCCGTGCGCTTTTCATAGTACATGCCCGGGCTGCGGATGATCTGGGATACTATGACGCGCTCGGCGCCGTTGATCACGAAGGTGCCGCTCTTGGTCATGAGCGGGAAATCCCCCATGAATATCTCCTGCTCCTTGATCTCCTCCGTCTCCTTGTTGCGAAGGCGGACTCTGACCTTGAGAGGAGCGGCGTACGTCGCGTCGCGGGCCTGACATTCCTCGACGTCGTACATGGGGTTGTTGTCGAGGGAATAGTCGATGAAGGTAAGCTCCAGATTACCCGAATAGTCGGAAATGGCGGCGACGTCGCGGAATACCTCGCGCAGGCCGGTATCGATGAACCACTGATACGAGTTTTTCTGGATCTCAAGGAGATTGGGCATCTCCATGATCTCCTCCTGCTTGGAGAAGCTGACTCGCTCGGTCTTGCCGTACATTACCCGCTTGGGATCGCTGAAGTTCATAGGCATGGGTCGATCACTCCTGTAACAGTAGTTACCGCATGAAACACGCGGCAGCGTTGTCTGTGTTTTCGCGTATGCTATTGACTATGGAACGATTTGTGTTATGCTTTTTGAGTAAGCGGCGTCGAGGGCGCCGTTTATTCTTTTTGACCATATAGCAAGTCATTTTATCAAAATCAAGATGGCTTGTCAAGCTAATTTTGTTAACTTATTCCCTTTTCGGGTTTTCAGGGAGGCAGACATGGACGCTCGTACCTCTAAGACCGTCACGGCAGCCGTTTCGGGCGTGATCTTTCTGTCCGTCGCGGCGGTCATGGCGCGCTTTCTCGGCGTCGACGAGCCCGCCGCCGTCGTCATCCTTACGCTCTGCATGGCTATATGCGGAGCGGCGGCCTTTTTCATGCTCCATTCGCTGCGCGCCGTCGGCACCGCCGGCAGATGCGCGGCTTTTTTTATTCCCGTCCTCATCCTTCTGCTGCTGCGTATGTCCGTATTCAACTACGAGACTCTCGACTATCTGGACTTTCTCAGACCGTGGACGGCGTTTTTCCGCTCTCACGGAGGGCTGAAGGCCGTCGGCATGAACGTCGGCAACTACAACGTCCCCGACCTGGTGTTTCTCGCGGTATGCTCCTATTTTCCCGTCTCGGAGCTGTACCTTATTAAACTATTCTCCGTCTTTTTCGATCTCG
>JAEFAK010000039.1 GCA_016287555.1 Oscillospiraceae bacterium | reverse complement strand
TAAAGCGCCTTCGGATATCGATACTTTAATTTAATTCATCTATTAAATAAATCAAAACAAAAGGCAGGACCCGAAATGCACGACCATCACGAACATCACGACCACGGCGACCGCCCCGCTGCGACGCGCGAGGAGGCAGTCGCTCTGCTTCACTACTCGCTGCATCACAACGAGCATCATCTCTCCGAGCTGACCGAGCTCGCCGACACGCTCGAGCGTGAGGGGCTCGGCGAGGCCGCCGCGAAGCTGCGCCTTGCGGCCGGGAGCTACGGCGAGGGCAACAGGCTCCTCTCCGAGGCCTATGACCTCGCGGCCGGCAGGGAGGGCTGACCATGTGCCTCTCGACGGTTTACGACGGGGCCCGTTCCCCGGACAGGATACTTCTGAAAAACGTCCAGCATCTCCGCCTCGAGCCGGGCAGGCTCGTATGCACCGATCTCATGGAGCGCGAGACGGTCTTTGAGGGCTCGATGCGCGAGGCCGACCTCGTAAACGGCTGGATAGTGCTCGACAGGAAGGAGGCGGCCGAATGAAGCCGACCATAATCGCCGTCGCAGGAAAGGGCGGCACGGGCAAGACCACGATATGCGGCCTGCTCATCGACTATCTCGCCAAAAACGGCTACGGCCCGCTCCTCGCCGTCGACGCCGACCCGAACAGCAATCTCAACGAGGTCCTCGGCGTGGACGTCGACATCACGCTCGGCGACATCCGCGAGAACATGGTCCGCGACGAGGAGGATCCGAACTCCCCCAAGCAGACCGGCATGACCAAGCAGGAATACGCCGAATACATGTTCTCCACGGCGCTGGCCGAGGGCGACGACTACGACATGCTCGTCATGGGCCGCACGCAGGGGCAGGGCTGCTACTGCTACGTCAACGGCGTTCTCAAGAGCCAGATAGACAAATACATGAACTCCTACCGCTACATGGTCGTCGACAACGAGGCGGGGCTCGAGCACATCTCCCGCGGCACGCTGCCTCATATCGACATCCTCTTGCTCGTCTCCGACTGCTCGCGCCGCGGCGTGCAGGCGATAGGCCGCATCGCGGAGATGGTCAGGGACCTCAAGCTCAATCCCGCGACGATGAAGCTCATCATCAACCGCGCGCCGGACGGCGTCGTGGACGCGGGCGTCATGGAGGAGATAGACAGATTCGGGCTCGACCTCATCGGCGCGATCCCCCAGGACGAGACGGTCTTCCGCTTCGACTGCGACGGGAAGCCCACCTCGAAGGTCCCCGAAGACGATCCCGCCAGGCTCGCCCTGACGGAGATAGTCAAAAAGCTCAACCTTAAGAAATAGGCCTCTCATTTCAGGCTTTTTCCAATTTCAAATATCTCAGGAACAGGATGGTGTATACTCATGTCTTTTGAACCAAAGCTCCGCGCCTACACCGCCCCCGTCTTCACGGTCGAGGTCGGCAGCGGGGAGCGCAAGATGACTCTCGGCGGAGAAAGCGTACAGCCGCTTTGCTTCTTCGACAAGCCCGATCAGCCCGCGCCGCTCATCGGAGTTGAGGTCTCCGACATCGGCTTCGAGACGGAAGGTCTCCCCGAGCTCGCCGCTTTTTACGCGGGAGCGGACACTCTCGCCGCGCGCGCCGTCAAGGCGGCCTCTCTCCCCGGCGCGAGCTTCGTCTGCCTCCATTTTGAGGGCGCGGATCCCGCCGCGACGAACAAGAGCGTCGAGGACTGCGTCGCCGAGGCGAAGGAAGCCGTCGCAGCCTGCCCGCTGCCCGTCGTCATCGCCGGATGCAAGAACATAGAAAAGGATACCGCTCTCTTCACGGCTCTCGCCGAGGCCCTCACGGGAGAGAACCTTCTCTTCCTCTCGGCCCGCGAAGAGGACTACAAGGCCATGGGCGCGGCCGTCGCGCTCGCCTACGGGCACAAGCTCGGCGCGGAGAGCGCCGTCGACATCAATCTCGCAAAGCAGCTCAACGTCGTGCTCACGCAGCTCGGCGTCGCCTCCTCCTCCATCGTGATGAACCTCGGCGCCGCCGCCGCGGGCTACGGCTTCGAGTACGTCGCCTCGACGCTCGACCGCGTCCGCTCGGCCGCCCTCGAGCAGCAGGACGGGATGCTCCGCATGCCGGTCGTGACCATCGTCTCGGCCGAGGCGTGGAGCGTCAAGGAAGCCCTCGTCAGCGAGGACGACATGCCCGAGTGGGGGCCCCGCGAGGAGCGCGGGATCCAGATGGAGGCCGTCACGGCCGCCGCCTGCCTCGCCTCCGGCTCCGACGCGGTCATCCTGCGTCACCCCGTATCCGTTGAAAAGACAGCCGCGCTCATCGCGGCGCTGATGTAAGGAGGGCCGGGGAAATGGCACTTAAAGGACTCGATATTTTCAAGCTCACTCCGAAGACCAACTGCAAGGACTGCGGAAACCCGACCTGCATGGCCTTCTCGATGAAGGTCGCCCAGGGCGCGATAAGCGCGGACAAGTGCCCGCACATGTCCCCCGAGGCGCTGGCAAAGCTCAGCGAGGCCACCGAGCCCCCGATGAAGACCATAGACCTCGGCGGGCACAAGCTCGGCGGCGAGACCGTCCTTCTCCGCCATGAGAAGACCTTCGTCAACCGCAACGTGTTCTCCGTCAAGCTCCGCGCCGACATGACCGACGAGGAGATAGACTCCGTCCTCGAAGAGCTCAAGGCCGTCGACTACGAGCGCATCAACGAGCGCATGTACGCCGAGTGCGTCTGCGTCGACTGCGGCGAGGACAAGGCCCGCGCAGCCGAGGTCATCGAAAAGGCCCGCTCCTCCGGCCGCGTCCTCATCGTGAAGACGCGCGACGCCGAGCTCGCCGCCTCGGCCAAGGCCGCTCTCATCCTCGGCGCCGACGCCTCCAACTGGGAGGCCATGAACGAGGCCGCCAAGGCTGCCGGCTCCGTCCTCGGAGTCTCCGGCGAGAGCCTGGCCGAGCTGCACGACACCGTCGAAAAGCTCGAGGCCGTCGGCAACAAGAACCTCGTGCTCGATCTCGGCACGGGCGACGCCTTCAAGCGCGCCGTGCAGATCCGCCGCGCCGCTCTCAAGGACGGCGACCGCTCCTTCGGCTATCCCTCCGTCGTCGATACGGCGGCGATCGCGCCGGGAGATCCCGTGCTCCAGTCCGAGCTGGCCGCGCTCTTCGTCGTCCGCTACGGCTCCGTCATCATCATGGACCGCATGACTTACGCGGCGGCGCTGCCGCTCTTCGGCCTGAGGCAGAACATCTTCACCGACCCGCAGAAGCCCATGAAGGTCGCTCCGGGCATCTATCCCATCAACGGAGCCGGCCCCGACAGCCCCTGCGCCGTGACGGTCGACTTCGCCCTGACCTACTTCGTCGTCTCCGGCGAGCTCGAGCGCTCCGGCATGCCGGTCAACCTGCTCATCACCGACGCGGGCGGCTACTCCGTCCTGACCAGCTGGGCGGCGGGCAAGTTCTCCGCCAACTCCATCGCCTCCTTCTTCGCCGAGCAGGACATCGAAAACAAGCTGACGACCCGCACCCTCATCCTTCCGGGCAAGGTCGCCGTGCTCAAGGGCGAGGTCGAGAACAAGCTCCCCGGCTGGAACGTCCTCGTCGCCCCCAACGAAGCCGTACAGCTCGTCAAGTACATGCGCGAGCTCAAGATATAAGGAGGAAAAAGCATGGCTAAATTCGTCACCATAGGCGAGCGCATCCACTGCATCTCGCCCACCATCCGCGAGGCTATGGCCAACCGCGATCCCGCGCCCATCCTCAAGCGCGCCAAGGAGCAGATCGACGCCGGCGCGACCTATCTCGACGTCAACATCGGCCCGGCCGAAAACGGCGGCGAGGAGCTCATGAAGTGGGCCGTCCGCCTCATTCAGGACAATTTCGACAATCATCCTCTCTGCCTCGACACCGCCAACAGCAAGGCCATCGAGGCCGGCCTCAGCGTCTATAACCCCGTCCGCGGCAAGGCCATAGTCAACTCCGCCGACGCGGGCGACCGCATCGGCAACATAGACCTCGCCGCCGCCAACGGAGCGATCTGCTTCGCCCTCTGCTCGAAGGCGGGCGTCCCCTCCGACAACGACGAGCGCATGGCCTGCTGCCAGGAGCTGCTTGAGCGCGGCATGGAGCAGGGCATGGATCCGGAGGATCTCTGGTTCGATCCTCTCTTCCTCGTCATCAAGGGCATGCAGGACAAGCAGATGGAAGTCCTTGAGTTCATCAAGATGTGCTCGGATATGGGCTTCAAGACCACGGGCGGCCTCTCCAACGTCTCCAACGGCATGCCCAAGCTCATCAGACCCATAATCGACAGCGCGACCGTCGCCATGGCGATGATGAACGGCCTCACGAGCGCGATCGTCAATCCCTGCGACCTGCGCCTGATGGAGACCATCAAGTCCTGCGACGTCATCCGCGGCGAGACTCTCTACGCCGACAGCTATCTCGAACTTTGATCCGTTTCAAATACCGTTCAGGAGGAAAATAATATGAGCGTTCTTACCGATCTCATCTACGCCGGCTCCAATGCCGTCGCAGGCCTCACCGAAGGCGCCGTCAACGACGCGATAGCCAAATACGGTGAGGACAGAAAAATCGCGTTCCCCGACACCGCGTACTTCTTCCCCACCATATACGCCGCGACCGGCGTCAAGGTCACCAAGCTCGGCGACCTGCCCGCCTGCGTGGGCGTGCTCAAGAGCCTCATCTCCAATAAGGAGGACCTCGGCGAGGCCCTCAACGCCGGCCTCGCGACCGCCGTCGGCGCTGAGATCCTCGAGGGCCTGAAGTGGCTCAATGACAACCCCTACGAGGGCGAGGGCGGCATCGGCTTCGTGCCCGATCCCGTCATCCGCAGCCTCGGCGTTCCCCTCGTAACGGGCGACATCCCCGGCGTCGCCGTCGTTCTCGGCAATGCCGAGAAGCCCGCCGAGATGGCCGCCGTCGTCAAGGACTACCAGAACAAGGGCATCCTGACCTTCCTCATCGGCGACGTCATCGATCAGGCCGCCGCCGAGGGCGTCAAGATGGGCCTCGAGTACCGCGTCGTTCCCCTCGGACATGACGTGACCGCCGTCATCCACGTCGTCACCGTCGCCATCCGCGCCGCGCTCATCTTCGGCGCCGTCCCGCCGGGAGACCTCGGTCAGCTCCTCAACTACACCAAGGAGCGCGTCCCCGCCTTCGTCAACACCTTCGGCCCGCTCAATGAGGTCGTCGTATCCGCCGGCGCCGGCGCCATCGCGCTCGGCTTCCCCGTCATCGTCGACGTGGACCTCGGCGAGAATCAGGTCCCCGGCGCTCTGGTCAGCGTCACCGACCATGCCGAGACCTCCAAGACCTCCCTTGAGCTGCGCAACATCAAGATCAAGGTCCGCGAGATACCCATCCCCGTCAGCTTTGCCGCCGCCTTCGAGGGCGAGATAATCCGCAAGGCCGACATGCACGTCGAGTTCTGGAACTCCAAGAACCCGACCTGCGAGCTCGTCATCTCCCGCGATCCCTCCCAGGTCGAGGACCACAAGCTCACCGTCGTCGGCGACGACATCGGCCCCGAGGGCGGCGAGATGGCTCTCGCGACCTACGTCGAGGTCTGCGGCGCGAAGATGCAGACGGACTTCGAATCCGTCATCGAGCGCAAGATCCACACCTGGTTCAACTACATGGACGGCGTCATGCACACCGGCCAGCGCAACATGTTCCGCATCCGCGTCTCCAAGGGCGCGTACGAGGCCGGCCTTCGTCTGAAGGACTTCGCCGAGGTCATCTACTGCAGCATCATGGATCAGTTCGCCAGCGTCGTCGACAAGTGCCAGGTCACGATGATAACCGACCCGGCCAAGGTCCAGGCTCTTCTCGACGAGACGGCCATGCCGCGCTACAACGCCCGTGACGAGCGCCTCGACGCCATGACCGACGACAGCGTCGACACCTTCTACACCTGCATCCTCTGCCAGTCCTTCGCCCCGTCCCACTGCTGCGTCGTCACCCCCGAGCGTCTCGGCCTGTGCGGCGCGGTCAGCTGGCTCGACGCCAAGGCCACCAAGGAGCTCACCCCGGCCGGCCCCTGCCAGCCGATACCCAAGCAGGGCCTCATCGACGAGCGCCTCGGCTCCTACACCGAGGTCAACAAGGCTGTCAACAGCGCGACCCACGGCGCCATCGAGAACGTCACCCTCTACTCCATCCTTGAGGACCCGATGACCAGCTGCGGCTGCTTCGAATGCATCTGCGGCATCATGCCCGAGGCCAACGGCGTCGTCGTCGTCAACCGCGAGTACGCCGGCATGACCCCGACCGGCATGACCTTCGGCGAGCTCGCCTCCATGACGGGCGGCGGCGTGCAGACCCCCGGCTTCATGGGCCACGGCCGCCACTTCATCAGCTCCGGCAAGTTCATCGCCGCCGAGGGCGGCCTGCGCCGCATCGTCTGGATGCCCAAGGAGCTCAAGGACGACGTCGCCGAGCGCGTCAACAGGACCGCGAAGAAGCTCTTCGGCATCGACAACTTCGCCGACATGATCTGCGACGAGACGATAGCCACCGACTCCGAGGGAGTCCTTGCGTTCCTCGCCGAGAAGGGCCATCCCGCTCTCGACATGGACGCCATCATGTAAGCTTCCCCTTAATACGACTGACTGCCGCATCGGGCCCCGCGCCCCCTGCGGCAGTCTTCGAAAGTGAGACATTATGCCCGAGATTACTTTTCAGACAGGCGAAGGCGTTACCCGCATCTTCGCCGCGCCGGACGAGACGCTGCTCGCCGCGGCGCGCAAGGCCAACGTCGCCATTGACGCGCCCTGCTCCGGCAACGGAGTCTGCGGCAAATGCCGCGTCTGCATCCTCTCCGGCGATACGAAGGCCCCCGCCCCGAAGCATCTGACCAAAGAAGAATTCGAGCAGGGCTGGCGGCTCGCCTGCGAGACGACCGCGCTTACCGACTGCGTCGTCGACGTCCCCGACATCGCCTCGGCCTACAGGAGCCGCATGAAGACCGCCGACCTCTCCACCGGGGAGGAGCTGGAGCTCTTCCGCTCCGTCGGCAGAGCTCTCGCGGAGGCCGGCCTCGGCGTCGACAGCGGCGTGATCGTTATTGACGTCCGGATGGACGAGCCGGTCGCGGGGGACGGACTGCCCGACAACGAGCGCCTCGCCCGCGCCGTGCAGGACGCGCTGGGGGCGGAGGAGGAGCCCGAGGTCCCCTATTTCTGCATCGTCAAGCTCCCGCAGCTCATGCGCGAAAACGGCTTCCGACTGAAATGCGTCGTCGCGGCGGACGGCGGGCGCGCCGAGATACTCGACGTGCTGCCTCCGGACGACGATACGCCGCCCGCGGGCCTCGCCGTGGACATAGGCACGACGACGGTCGCCGCCGTCCTCTGCGACCTTCGAAGCGGCGAGATCCTCGCCAAGGCGAGCTCAGGCAACGGCCAGATACGCTACGGCGCGGACGTCATAAACCGCATCGTCGAGCAGGGCCGCCCCGGCGGCGTCGCGAGGCTTCAGGACGCGGTCGTCAGGGAGACGCTGCTGCCCGTTATCGAGGCGCTGTGCGCCGAGTCCGGCGTTCCTGCGAACAGGATATACAGGCTCTCTCTCGCGGGCAATACGACCATGGAGCATCTGCTCCTCGGCGTATGCGCGGAATACCTGAGGACGGAGCCCTACGTCCCCGCCTTCTTCGCGGCTGCTCCGCTCGATCCGGCGGAGATAGGAGCTAAGCTCGCGCCGAGCTGCGTGATGACCCTCGCGCCCAACATAGGCAGCTACGTCGGCGGCGACATCACCTCCGGCGCGCTGGCCTCGATGATATGGGACAGCGACGGGCCCGACATGCTCATCGACCTCGGCACCAACGGCGAGATCGTCTTCGGCGGGCGGGAATTTCTCATGTCCTGCGCCTGCTCGGCAGGCCCCGCCTTCGAGGGCGGCGACATAAGCTGCGGCATGCGCGCGACCGACGGCGCGATCGAGAAGGCCTCCATCGACCCGGAGACCACGGAGCCGACCTTCGGCGTCATCGGGGACACGGCCCCCGTCGGAGTCTGCGGCAGCGGCATAATCGACGTCATAGCGAGCCTCTTCGAGGGCGGGATAATAAACGGCAAGGGCCGCTTCGTCCGCGACGGGCGCCGCGTCGTGCGCGACGAGTTCGGCGCGGGGTACGTTCTCGCCTTCGAGGACGAATCCGGGACCGGCCGCCGCCTCATCCTCAATGAGACGGACATCGACAGCTTCATAAGGGCCAAGGGCGCGGTCTTCTCCGCGATAATGACCCTCATCTCGTCGCTCGGCTTCACCGCCTCCGACCTGAACAGGATAAGCGTCGCGGGCGGCATAGGCAGCGGGATAAACATCGCCAACGCCATAAAGATAGGCATGCTGCCCGACCTCCCGCTCGACAGATACAGATACATCGGCAATTCCTCGCTGACGGGCATGTGGGCGCACCTCGTCTCCCGCCCGGCGGCGGATAAGCTCGCGGAGATCTCCTCCGCGATGACCTACATCGAGCTCTCGACGGAGCCGGGGTATATGGACGCCTTCGTCGCGGCGTGCTTCCTGCCGCACACCGACGGCTCGCTCTTCCCCTCCGTCACGGGAGGCGCAAAATGATAAATCAGAAGGAAGAAGCGCCGCTGGCGATATATCTTGAGCGCTTTGCCGGGCTCGACCCGGAGGCCGCCTCCGCGCGCTGCGGCGCGCCCTTTGACGGGAGCGGCTTCGCCTTCACCCTGCTGGGAACGCCGCTGCGCCTGACGTGGCCCGAAGGGCTCGTCGAGGCTCCGGAAGGGGCTCCGCGCGCCGCCTCCTCCAATCCGACGCGCATCCTGCTCCTCAGATATGTATGCGAGGGCGTGTTCGCCCCTTCGACAGGGCGCTTTCTCGCCTACAGGGAGCTGCCCTGGGGCGCGGTATACGACGCGAATTTCTCCGGCCGCTGCTCAAGGCGGCTGGCCGGGACCTTCGCAGGAGACCTGGAGGGGTTCCGCCGCGCCTGCCTCGCCCTCGGCGGGCGGGAGCAGACGCTCCCCGACGCTTCGTTCGACCTCGATTTTCTCGAGGGGCTGACCGTCCGCGTCGCTCTGCGCGACGGCGACGACGAGTTCCCGCCGACCTCCCAGTTTCTCTTCTCCGACAATTTCGTGACGGCCTTCACGGCCGAGGACGCCGCCGTCATAGGCGAGACGGTCATCAGATTTCTCGTTTCCCGCCGCTGAAGGAGACAAGATGAGCACCTGCTGTTTTTCCGGCCACAGGAACCTGCCCGCAAAAAAGGAGCGCGCGATAATCCGCGAGCTCGACCGCGTCGTCAGGACGGCCTGCGACCACGGCTATACGGACTTTTATTCCGGCGGCGCGATGGGCTTCGACCTGCTCGCGGCCGAGGCCGTGCTGCGCCTGCGCGAGACGAGACCGGAGGTCAAGCTCCTGCTCGCTCTCCCCTGCCCGCAGCAGGCCGACAGCTGGCCGCGTTCACAGCGGCGGCGCTACGACGACGTGCGTCTCGCCGCCGATGAGGTCTGGTACGCCTCCGGCGGCTGGAACAGGATTTGCATGGCCGCGCGCAACCACTACATGGTAGACCGCAGCGACCTCGTCGTCTGCTGGTTCACCGGCGAGGCTGGCGGCACCGCGAATACGCTGAAATACGCGCTCTCTCTCGGCAAGCGCGTTATAAACATAGCAAATGAAATTTAGTTATAATATTATAAAGGAGACGTTGAAATGAGCTATTACGGCGAAGATTTTCCCAAGCTCGGCTTCGGCCTCATGCGCCTTCCGACGAAGGGCAGCGAGAACGAAGTCGATATCGACCTCGTCAAGAAGATGGTCGACCTCTTCATGTCCAGAGGCTTCAACTATTTCGACACCGCTTATCTCTACCACGGAGGCAATTCCGAGGTCGCCTTCCGCGAGGCCGTCGTCAAGCGCTACCCGCGCGAGAGCTTCCACATCGTCGACAAGATGCCCCTGTGGAACATAAACGGGCTCGCCGACTATGAGCGCATCTTCAACGAGCAGCTCGAGCGCACCGGTCTTGAATATTTCGACCTCTATTACCTGCACGGCATAGGCGCCGACAGGCTCGAGATGATAGACAGGACCGGCGGCTGGGACTTCCTCAAGAGCCTCAAGGAGCGCGGACTTGCCAAACATATCGGCTTTTCCTACCACTCCCCCGCCGAGCCCCTGCGCAAAATACTCGACGAGCATCCCGAGGTCGAGGTCGTGCAGCTGCAGATAAACTACTATGACTGGGACACCGAGACCGTCCAGGCGCACAAGTGCTATGAGATAGCCCGCGAGCACAACGTCGGCATCGTCATCATGGAGCCCGTCCGCGGCGGCGCGCTGGCCGTCATGCAGCCGGAGATGGAGAAGAAGTTCAAGGACTACGCCCCCGACGCCTCCGTCGCCTCCTGGGCGCTGCGCTGGGCCGCCTCCCTCGATGGGCTGACGACCGTCCTCTCCGGCATGTCCGATCTCGCGCAGGTCGAGGACAACACGAAGACCATGATGGACTTCAAGCCTCTCTCCGACGAGGAGAGAAGGATCATCGACGAGGTCGTCGAGGACTATAAGAAGGTCCCGACGATCCCCTGCACGAGCTGCAAATACTGCGTCAACTCCTGCCCGATGAACATCAATACTCCCGCGATCATCGGCTTTATCAACGAATACGAGCGCTTCCCCAACCTCGCTCCCGTCAAGAGGAGATACGGCATGACCACGGGCCGCGGCGGCAAGGCCAGCGACTGCGTCTACTGCCGCTCCTGCGAGGATCACTGCCCGCAGAATCTCCCCATCACGGATATCCTCGCCCGCGCGGCAAACCTCTTTGAGTGATCCACGGCATAATAAAACGGCGGCTTCGGAAATCCCGAAGCCGCCGCTCTTTTTTGCTTATTCAAGCGGGACTGTCACCTGCCAGTCGCCTTTTACAAGGCCGCCGCCCGTCGTGAACGAGCCCCGAAGGGAGCCCTCCCTTGCCTCGGCGGCGTCGAAAACATAGTCCTCGAGGCTGTCCGCGCCGTCGCGCACGGCGACCGTATAAAGACAGCGCTTCGTACTTCCGTCCTCGCCGATAAGGCAGACTTCCCCGTGGTTGTCCGTCTCAAGGATATCCTCATAGCGTATCTGGACGCTGAGCTTCCCGTCCCATTCGGCCCAGCCCGTCAGCGAGACGCCGCGCGTCAGCGGCGTTTCGGTTTCGCCCGGGACGACGAGCTTGCCGTCTTTCCCGGCTTCGAGATCGCCCGAGCCGCCGCGTATGAGGCCGCGCGCCTCGGAGGCGGGGCGAAGCTCCGACGGCTCTTCCGGCAGCTCGACGGGACATTCGTAAAGGCTCTTGGCATAGAGTATCTCCCGGACGGAGAACGTTATTTTGTCCCCGGAGATCGGCTCGCCGCTCATGGTCGAAAGCTCGATGAGAAAGAGGACGCTGCCCGTCTCCTCGTCGTAGTCCGTCTTGCGGCAGGTGCCGACCGTCCCGGAGGGCGTGTTTATGGAGTAGCTGTCGAAGAGGTCCGCCGTGCGGTCGATGCGCGAGCCCGTCGTATCGCGTATGGATACGAGCAGCTCCGCGGTATCGCCCTCGACGAGAGCCGAGACGACCTCCATTTTTATCCCGTTATCCTCGCAGGCGAGGTTGACGGGCTTGAGCCGCTGGGCAGCCGAGGGCGATACGGCGTAGAGCAGCTCATAAGCGGGCCGGACGTCCGCCGCGGCGAGCGCGGGGACGGCGCCGCAGAGGCACAGGCATATGCAGGCCGCCACGGCGACTATCCTCGGCCAGACTCTATTTCTCTTTCTTACGGCGTGCGCCGCCTCGACGAGATCGGGGCGCGCCTCGCCTATGGCGTCAAGAAGCATGTTTTCGTTCAAAGGTGACCCTCCCTTTCAAGATGCCCCCGAAGCCTGTCCCGCGTACGCTTTAGCGTCATCTTGATCCTGCTCTGCCCCCACCCGAAGC
>JAEFAK010000038.1 GCA_016287555.1 Oscillospiraceae bacterium | reverse complement strand
GCCCTCCGCGCCGGTCCGTCCGCCCGTTCAGGCGCCTCCGACGCAGACGCCCGCTCCGAAGCGCAGGCGCAGGGGCTGGATACCCGCCGTCATCATCGTCGCCGTGCTCCTCTGCGCGGGGATAGCCGCCGCGGCCATTTTCCTGCGCGCGCCGAAGCCCGTCCCCGCTCCGACGGCGGAGCCGAGCGCCTCCCCGGCGATGACGATAACAGACGCCGTCGAATCGGTGCTGTATCTGGAGATGTACGACGGCGACCACGACCTTTTCGGGACGGCCAGCGGCTTCATCATCGGCGACGGGCGCACCCTCGTCACGAACTACCACGTGCTCGACGGCGCGTGCTACATACGCGCCATGACGCGCGACAATACCGAGACCTACTCCGTCGAGGACGTGCTCGCCTTCGACAGGACGGCGGACCTCGCCGTACTTCGGCTCAACAGGAAGGCCTCCGTCCCCTCGCTGCCTCTCGGCGATTCGGACGGCGTCCGTCAGGGCGACCGCGTCTACGCCGTCGGTTATCCGCTGGGGGTGGCCAATACGCTCTCCGACGGGCTGGTCAGCTCGCGCTACAATGACGAGGACGGCGTCGATATCATCCAGATGACGGCCGCCATATCCAGCGGGAGCAGCGGCGGCGCGCTTCTGAGCGAAGGCTGCGAGGTCGTCGGCGTAATCTGCGCTACCTACGTCGATGGGCAGAACATGAATCTCGCCATAGCCTCGAACACGCTCAAAAAGCTCATGGACAGCGCCGGGCCGCGCACGCGGCTGGAGGAATTCTACGCCGTCGATTCCGCCTTCGGCACGACGCCGGGCGCTCTCGCGGCGGGCTGCTGCGTCGCCGGCGGCGAAAACGGGAAATACTATACCGTCAGCTCCGGGCGCATTTACGAAAACGACGTCTCCTCCGGTGTCAAGCGCGGCAAGCTCATTATAGACGGAAGCGTCATAAATTACTATAAGGGTTTTCTCTATTTTTACAACGAGGAGCTGAGCGACGTCTTCCGCTGGAACGCGCAGACCGGCACCTTCGAGGAGCTCTATATCCTCTCCGGCGAGTACGTCGTGCATGACGGCGAGGAGCGCCCCGCCGAGGTCGTGACGCGCATGCTCGCCGCGCGCGATCTGATATTCGTGCTGGTCGACCTTTACAGCGACGATTCAGAGCCCGAGCCCTACTGCGAGACCTACCTCGTCGCGCTCGACGCGGCCACGTCCGAGATAGTCTACGTCTGCGACGAGGAGATATCCTCCTTCACGTACTTCGGCGACACGGTCTATGCCGCCGTCAAGGGCAAAAACGAGCTTCGCCTGATCTCCGTCAAGTATCTGACAGAGGCCTCGATAGAGACCCCCGTCGAGCCGCAGCTCATCGGCGCATCTCAGCGCGGGGCGTATTTCAGCGACGCGGAGCTCGATCCGACGGGCCTTTATCTCTGCATCCCGGCACGCGGGACGGCAGAGCGCGTCTTCGACGGCTACTGTACCGGCATCGATTCCTACGTCATGGACGGCGATACCGTCTGGCAGGCCTCTGTCTCCTTCGCGGGCGGCAGCATGAACACGGACTTCATCCGGCTCGACTGCTCCGGCCGGGAGCCCTCGGCGGGATACCTCGGCACGTTCGAGGGGAGCTTCGAATTCATCGAGGGCGGCGTCTTCGGCGGGAAATACTTCAGCCCGCATCAAAACTTCGCGCTCGACCTCGAGACCTGCGAAAGGATAAGCATATTAAACGGCAAACCGATGACCGACTGACTTCGTATCCGCGCGGCCGTCAAATGAGATAAAGGGAAGCGTTCCGGGGTAGGACCGCTTCCCTTTTCGCATATTCAGCCGCTTCAGGTTCAGTCTTTCCACTGCGGGAGCATTACCTCCGCCTTGAAAAGGTCGCCGTCGACGGAGATCGTGAACGTCCCGCCCTGCAGCTTCGTAAGGCTCTCGGCTATGCTCAGGCCGAGGCCGCTCCCCTCGCCGCCGCGGGCGGCGTCGCCGCGGACGAAGCGCTCCATGAGCTCCTCGGCGGAGATGTTGAGCGGACTGCGTGAGACGTTCTTGAAGCTGATGAGCATGGCGTCGCCCTTCGGCGCGGCGTCTATATAGAGCCGCGTCCCCGGCTGGGCGTATTTGCAGGCGTTGGAGAGCAGGTTGTCCAGCACGCGCCACGTCAGCGCCCCGTCAGCCCAGACGGCGCTGCCCGGAGCCACGCTGACGACGGGCTCCAGCCCCGCGGCCTCCAGCCGCTCGCCGTATTCGCCGACGGCCTGCCGCAGCAGCTCCGCGACGTCGTTTTTCGCCGGGTGGAACTCGACGTTCCCGCTGCTGGCCTTGGATACCTCGACGAGGTCCTCGGTCAGCTTTTTGAGCCTCTGCGACTGGCGCGAGAGGACCTCAAGATATTCCTCGCGCTTTTCGGGCGAGGGGTCCCCGCGCAGGAGCTCGACGTAGTTGATGATGCTCGTAAGCGGCGTCTTGATGTCGTGGGAGACGTTGGTTATGAGGTCTGTCTTCATGCGCTCGCTTCTCATCCGGAGCTCGACGGCGGCGCTCATGCCGTCGGCAATGGAATTGAGGTTTTCCCCGTGGCGCTTGAAGTCCCAGACGAGGCCGCGCGTGTCCGTATGGCGCTCGAGGTCGCCCGCGGCCATGGCGGCGCCCGCCTTCTGCAGCTTCCTCTGCATCGCCGCGACGTACATCGCCGCGCCGCCGAGTATGAGCTTTTCGACGAACCATGCGATGAGGAAGCGCTCTGTGTCATAGCGCAGGTCGAATGCGAAATAGACGAAGAGCTCGAGGAAGCTGACCGCTATTATCATCAGCAGCATACGCCACGTCAGCGGGATGCTGCGGAAGATGAAGGCTATTCCCCGGCCGAGCGCCCTCAGGCCGCGCCAAAGAAGGCGCAGGAGCCTGAATATCAGCGTATTTTCCCACCATTTGCCGAGCTTGACGCGCAGGGCGAGCGACGTGCACCACCCGATGAAGGGCAGCGTCGCCGCGAGCACCGCCGCGCCGAAGAGCGTCGCGATGAGCACGGGTTCCTCTATATTGACCGCCGCCTCGTAAATAAGTTTCAGGGCGACGACTATCCATGCGGCGGTCGCCGCCGTCAGCACGTCGAAGGGAACGGGAGTTATATATCCCTTCGTTATGCCCTCGCGGCCGGCGCGGTGTCCCGCGGCGCAGAGCAGGAAGATAAAGCAGGCTCCGCCGAGCAGCAGCGCGGCTCCGGCTATGGCGTAGGCTGCGTAGCGCAGCCGCCAGACGAGCCCGTAAATGCGGGCGGTCAGGGCGTAAGCGTCATTCTTTTCAAAACGGAGGTCTATCCTCGTCTCGACAATATAATCAGGCGCGTGCTCCTCATCCCGCTTGTCATGCTCGATGACATAGTAGCCGTGATAGCCGTAGCCGTCGCTTCCCTGCTCCCCGGTCACCACGACGCGGTATTCGTAAGAAATCGGCAGAAACGGCTTGTCCTCATCAAATCCCGGGCTTTTCCAGAGCTCGTTTCCCTCGCCGTCGAGCAAGCGGTATTCCGCGTTATGGCGCTTTGCCATCTCCTCGGCATGCTCCTCTTCGCCGTCGCGGATGAAGCGGACGACGTTGAAGCCGTCGCCGAAGGCCATTCCGGATATGTCCTTATAGATCAGTTCGTTTGCGTCTTCATACGAATACGTCTCCAGATCGGCGGCGGCTATCGCGCATACCACGGAAGCGCTCAGGACCAGCGCGCAGACGGCGGCGAGGACCCACGCGAGCAGCTTTGCCCAGAGCTTTTCTGTCAGCTTTGCTTTTTTCATTTTTTCTCTCCCCCTTCCAGCTTATAGCCGAGCCCCCATACGACCTTGAGATAGCGCGGCTCGGACGGGTCTATCTCCAGCTTCTGGCGCAGGTGGCGTATATGGACGGATACCGCGCCCTCCGAGCCGATGGGCGCCTCGTTCCAGACGAGCTCGTATATCTGCGCCGTCGAATAGATGCGCCCGGGGTGCTTTATGAGCAGGCGCAGTATGGAAAACTCCGTCGGCGTGAGCGCGACGCTCTCCCCGTCGAGGGTGATGGTCTTTGCCTCCTCGTCGAGCGATATGGGCCCGACGGAGTACAGCGTCGGCTTTTCCTCCTCCGGCTTCGCGCCGAGGCGGGTATACCGCCGCAGATGCGAGCGCACGCGGGCCAGCACCTCGGTCGGGTCAAAGGGCTTCGTTATATAATCGTCCGCGCCGACGTTCAGGCCGAGCACCTTGTCGGCGGTCTCGCTCTTTGCCGTCAGGAGCAGTATCGGCGCGTTCGTCTTCTCGCGGAGCTTCGCCGTCGCGGCGAGGCCGTCGAGCTTCGGCATCATGATATCCATGAGGATAAGATGCAGCTCGTTTTTCTCCGCGATCGCGAGAGCCTGCTCCCCGTCGTAAGCCTCAAAGAGCGCGTAGTCCTGCCCGGAGAGATATATCTTCAGGGCGTTGACGATATCGCGTTCGTCGTCGCAGATGAGAATGTTGTACATGCTCTTTCCACCTCTCTGATGCGAGTATAGCAAACGCTTCTTAACAAGACCATAGGCAAAACCTTAAGGATTTCCTAAGATTTGCCTGACGGGAAACAAATAAAAAGGGACGGCGGATATCTCCGCCGTCCCTTTATCTGAGCGGTCTATGCGTAGACGGTCTCGAGCATGGCGAGCGTCCCGCAGGCGCTCCAGCTCGTCCAGCTCCAGCCGTCGCCTATGTGCGGCATGAGGACGATATCCGTCGGCTCGCCCGTCAGCGGGTAGTGATGCGCGGGAGTGAAGCCGAGCCTCGGCCCGCGCTCGGCGACGTTGCCGCACCATGCGTCCGCTATCTTCTTCGCGGCCTCCTTCTCGCCCGCGAGCCAGAGCCCGAGCACGCAGAACATGTTCGACTCCGAGACGACGCGGCCGAGCGTGAAGTGCCAGCCCCAGTGGGCCAGCGGGCTGCGCGTGCTCTCGCTGGCGAGGCCGTACGGCGTCATGAATTCGCCCTCCTCGAGTAGCTTTTCCGCTATCCTGCGGGTTATCTCCTTCGGCAGGCGGTCGCCCAGCATGACGGGCACGTAGCACGCGAGGCTCAGGCTCTCGACGACCTCGCCGTCGAGCTTTTTGGTGACGAATTTGTCCCCGTCCCAGAGCTCCGTTATCAGGGCATCGAGCAGACGGTCGGCGCGGGCTGTCCAGGCCTCGGCCTTCGCCGCGTCGCCGGCTCTGCGGGAAAGGATCGCGCAGGCGTACATGCACTCGATGAGCAGCGTCTGAATATCGCCGGATACGGCCGGGAAGCCCTTGGCGAATATGGACGCGTCGTCCATGCCGGCCTCGGTCGGATTGAGCACGTAGGCAAGATCGTCGCCGCGGCCGACGTTCCTGAACGTCGTCCAGTACTCCACAACGCGCTCAAAGCGCGGGAGCAGACGCTCGGCCATCTCGCGGGTTATGAACTCCTCGCCGCACATCTTCGTCACGAAGTCGAGCGCGTAGCCCTGGAGCGGCGGCTGGGAGTTGCCGTCGCTTATGCTGCCGGGGCAGACGTTGACGGGCAGAGCGCCGTTGACGGGGTTCTGATATAGGAACATGGCCTCGATGAGGTCGAAGGCCGTCTTCGGGTCGCCGAGCATGGCGCAGGCGTTGAAGCTCTGCTGCCACGCCATCGCGACGGAGAGCGCGTTATGGTGCATCATGACCATCGGGACCTTGAGGAAGCCTCTCGGCTTCATGACGTGGCACCATACCGTATAGACGAGCTCCTCCTCGGTCTTTTTCCACGGATCGGGGAGCCTTTTATACTTCCCGAAAAACTCCGCGAAGCTGCGCAGGTTCTCCTCGCGCAGCTCGGCAAAGCTGCGTTTGTCGACAGCGGGACGGCGTTCGCCCTCATAGGAGATGACGTCGCATTCGTAGCAGCCGTTCTCGTCCGGGAGCATATCGACCTCGAAGCGGGCGTACCTGCCCTGCTCGCAGTCATACTCCGCGCGATACTCGACCTTCCCGCGTATCGGCGCGAAGCGGAAGCGGCCGTACTTGCCCATGACGGCCTCGACGCTGCCGTCCGGAAGGCGCACGGCGGAGTGAAGAGCGATCGCGCCGTGACCGGGCAGATTGCTGTTAAGCGTCAGGCGCAGGCCTGTATTCCTCTCCCCGCGGAAGCGCAGGAAATCGTCGCCGGTGAGCAGCAGCTCGGACCATTTGCCCGCCGTGCGGGTGCGCAGCGTGAGGCTGCCCTCGTCGCCGAAGTAGTGGTACCGGACGGGCTTGCCGTCCTCCAGATAATCGATATCGAAGCGCAGATCGCTGGAACTGGCCATGTCGCCGCCTATCGCGGCGAGCAGATACAGCGTGCGCTTGAAATAGTCCTCCCATAGGCAGAAATAGCAATTCTGCCGCGTATAGGCTATGCGCAGGAGACTGTGTTTCTCATTGGCTTCAAAAAGCATCTCAGCCCCTCCTTTCCGCAAAATCGGCCGCGAGCAGCATCAGCGCGCGGCGCAGAGAAAGCACCCTGCCGCCGCGTACGCGGGCCTTCGCGGCGAGATCGGCGCCGTTCGGAGCGCCGATGATGAGCGGCAGCGCGTATGCTGCCGGGATGCGCTCCGGCGTCTCTTTCTTCCCGAGCAGCAGGCGGAAGCAGGAGCCTCCCCTGTCGTCGGCGAGCTCGTTTCCGGCGGCGTCGAAGCCGCGCTCCCCGAGCTTCGGCAGCTCCGCGGAGAGCCTTTCCCGCGCCTCGCGCAGCTCGGCGGCCTCGGGCCTTCCGAGCCGGTCGGCGAGGTCGGCCATGGCGGAGAGCCAGAGCAGCATGCAGACGTTGAGCTCGACGGCGAACTCCGGCGCGTTTTCGGAAAACGGCGCCTTCGGCCCGCAGCCCGGCTCGTATCTGTGCAGATAGTAAAACAGGCCGCGCTCGGAGCAGTATCTGAATTCGCGCCACCAGCCGAGCGCGCGGTAAAGCGCCTCGAAGTCGGCTTCAGTGAGCGCTCCGAGAACGTCCGGGCGAGCGCTGAAGACCACGCCGAACAGGGGCAGCTCCGATTCATAGAGCCTGCGGCGGTTGTCCGCCTCGCAGGGGACGGCGCCCTCGCCGTTTTCGAGGGCGAGGAACGCGCGCAGCCTCCCGGCGGCCTCGCCGGGATCGGCCAGCAGCGCGGCGAGCAGGACATTGTCCGAGAGCTTCGCCGTGCCGAGCTTTCTGCGGTTTTGGACATAAACGGGCGCGGAGATCTGCGGCGCGGCGAGGCGGCGAGGCGGCTGCAGGGCGGACCACGCTATATAGGCCGCGCGGAGAGCTTCCGCGTCCTTCGGAGGGGCGCAGAGCCCGTCGAGGAAACGGCCGAACTCGTCGAGCGTCTCTTTGACGGCGGCGTCGATGCTCGCCTCGTCCTCGGGCGGGAGCTCGTCGAAGTCGGAGGCGAACATCTCGACCTTCAGCTTGCCCGCCGCGTCCGGGTGCATGAAGACGCGGGGATCGGGGTCGGCAAGCGCGTTGAGGTCCCAGGATGAGCGGACTGACGTGCTCCCGACGCGGGCAAGGACGCGTACGCGCACGCCGGCGTTGACGTACAGCGCGCCGGGCAGCGCGTCGTCGACGGCGTTGCCGCCGCCCATGAAGACGGCAGCGGACTTGCCCTTGCCGAGCAGGAGGGATATGCCCTCGGCCTCGATGACGACGCGGTCGGGCTTCGCCAACGCGAGGCGCGCCTTACCTTCCCCGCAGGAAAGGACTATCGCGCCGTTTTCCTGCGCGACGGTATAGGGCAGGACCTCCTCGCCGCGGCAGGGGCTCAGCCGCGCGAGCATGTCGCGCCCGGCCTGCGTCCCGTCGGGCGTGACGCCGATAAAAAGGTCTCCGCTCTCGTCGTCCACGCACAGCATCAGGCGCGTGAGCGCGCGGCAGTACGGGTCCGTCGGGAAGCGGAGAGGCAGATCTTTGACTCTCATTGCGTTCATTCCTTTCCGGTCAGAATTATCGCGTTTTGACGCTTCTATTTTACTCTCCCGCCCGAAAAATGGCAAGACGTTCAGAGCGCAAAAAAGGGCCCGCGCACAGCGTGCGCGGGCCCAGAGCGTCGATGCAGGTATCAGCCGAAGAAGGTCTCGGTGTCGATCTTCTGATAGCCGCCGAAGCTGTTGGGATAGGCGAAGAGCTTCTCGGCCAGCGTCGCGCCGAGGAAGGCCTCGGTGACCTCGTCGGTCTTGGCGGTCATGTCTATATCCTCGAAGGCCTCGGGCCAGGCCGTCTTGGCGGCGAACCAGGTGTTGATGAGCTGGAGCTCGAAGTTGGTGTAGTAGGCGTTGAAGGCCATCTGGAGATAGACCTCGCCGTCCGCCCACGCCTTGCAGGTATCGAACATGGTCGGATCCTCGGCAAAGGCGGGCTTTATGTTCTTGACGGCGGCGGCGTCCATGATGATCATGTCCATCTTGTCGCCGAGCGCGACGAACATCTCCTCCTCTATCGTGCGCACGCCCCTGCCCTCAAGGTCGGCCGCGGCGTTGGTTATGTTGGCGACGGCGAAGGAGGCGTAGTTGGGCATGGTGGAGAGGTGGTTGGCGGTGCCCCAGTTGCCGAGGCCGCAGATGTAGACGGAGGGGCCTCCGGTCAGGTCGGCGGTGCGCGCGGCTATCTCGGTCTTCTCGGCATCGACGTAGGCGAGAAGCTCCGTGGCGCGCTCTTCGCGCCCGAAGATCAGGCCGAGCAGGTTCATGGAGCCTGCGAACGTCTCGTCAAACACGCCCTGCGGGCCGGCCTTCATCGTTATGACGGGCACGCCGAGCTGCTCCTGCAGAGCATCCTCCTTGTCGGCGTCCTCAAACTCGGAGATGACGATATCGGGGTCGCAGGAGAGTATCTTCTCGGCCTCCGCGGTCTGGGCGTTCGGGCCGCCGACGCCGCAGGAGGGCAGGGTCTTGAAGACGTCCTCAAAGGCTATGAGGTAGGGCCTGCCGACGCCGTCGAACATCTTGGGACGCTCGGCGAGCGAGGTATTGTCGATGTCCTCGACGCCGCACAGAAGCGCCGTATCGCCGACGTAGCAGTACATCCTGAGCGCGCCGGCGCCGATGCAGACGACTCTCTGATACGTGCCGGGGACGACCGTGACCTCTCTGCCTATCATGTCCGTTACGGTGATCTCGGCGGGCGCGGGAGGCTCGGAAGGCTCGGGCTCAGCGGTGGGCTCGGCCGTCGGAGCAGCCGTCGGGGCGGCGGTCGGCTCCTGAGTCGGTGCGGGAGCGGGCTTCGCCGCGCAGGCGCAGAGCGTCAGGCAAAGCGCGAGCGCGAGGATGATCGCAGCTATTCTTTTCATGTTTCTTCCTCCGTTATTTTTTCGTCTATAACTATTTTTTCGCCTTCAAAATCTATCATGCGGACGCGGCCGCCGAAAACGTCGTTTATCATGTCGGCCGTCACGTCGCCGCGGCGGCAGTCATATTTGACGATCCCGTCCTTTATGAAAAACAAACGGTCGCCGAAGCCGAGGGCGCGGTTGAGATCGTGCAGGGAGCTGAGGACGCCGATGCCGCGGCTGCGCGCGAGCTTTCGCGCCTCCTCGAGGATAAGGCGCTCGTTGGCAATATCGAGGTTTCCCGTCGGCTCGTCGAGGACGAGCAGGCGAGGCTCCTGCGCGAGGGCGCGCGCTATGGCGACCTTCTGCCGCTCGCCGCCGGAGAGTTCCGTGACCGTCCGCTCCGCGAGCTCGGTCAGCCCCACGTCCTCGAGGACGCGGCGAGCTGCCTCCCTGTCCTCCTCGCCGGCCGTCAGCCCGAAGCGGGCGACGCGGCCCATGAGGACGGAGTCGAAGACCGTCAGCGCGCCGAAGCGGATATCCTGCGGGACGTAGGCGATCATCTTCGCCCGCTCGCGGCGCGAGAGCTTCAGAATATCCGTCCCGTCGAAGGTGATGGAGCCGGACGAGGGCGAATTGATGCCGAGGATATTGGAAAAAAGCGTCGTCTTTCCGGAGCCGTTGCGTCCGAGGACGATGCCGACCTCGCCGTCGGCAAGGGAGAGGCTGACTCCGCGCAGGACGGGCTCGGAGCGCCTTGAATACGCAAAGCGCAGATCGCGCACTTCGAGCATCAGCTTTCCCTCCTTCCCGCGAGGATAACGGCGACGAAGAACGGGGCGCCGAGCAGCGTCGTTATCGCGCCGACGGGGAGAGCCGAGCCGTGCCCGACGCTGCGGGCGAAGGTGTCGGCCAGAAGCAGCAGCAGGCTCCCCGCGAGGAGCGAGGCCGGGGTCGAAAATCTGTGATCCTGCCCGATGAGCTTCTTTATCGTATGCGGGCAGATGATGCCGACGAAGCCGATGATCCCGAGGAACGAGACGCACACGGCCGTTATCATCGAAGCGAGCAGAAGCGAGAAAAAGCGCAGTCTGTCGACGTTGACGCCCATGGTGCGCGCGGCGGCGTCGCCGCTCAAAAGCGCGTTGTAGCGCCAGGACATGAGCGCGAAAAAGACCGTCCCGACGGCGACGACGGCGAGCATGATGAGGTCGGTCGCGTAGGTCGCGCGGCCGAGGTCGCCGAAGCTCCAGATGACCGCCGCCGAGAGGCCGACGTCGGTCGCGTAAAACTGCAGTATCGTCGTCCCCGCCGTCCATACAGAGCCCATGGCTATGCCCGCCAGCACGACCACGCCCGGAGAAAACGCGCGCACGCGGCAGAGGCCGAGAATGAGCAGGACGGAGAGCAGCGCGAAGACGAAGGCGACGGCGGACGTCGCGAAGGGATTTCCGCCGAAGGAATAATCCGAGGCGTTGTGCCCGACGCTCAGATACCCGCCCGCGAACGCGATGAGCGAGAGGTTGGCCCCGAAAACGGCCGCGTTCGATACGCCGAGCGTCGAGGGCGAGGCCATCGTATTCGAGAGCGTCGTCTGCATGACGAGGCCGGAGACGGAGAGCCCCGCGCCGGCAATGATCGCCGCGATCACGCGCGGGATGCGGATATTCCAGATGATGCGGTTTTGCGCCGCAGTCCCCTTTTTCGCGAGCGCGGCGAAGCAGTCGGATATGGTCATGCCCGACGATCCCGCAAAAAGGCAGAGGAACGCCAGCACGACCACCGCGGCGGCGAGTATGATTATGACGGCGGCCTTGCGGCGGCCGGTATGTGCCTGTCTTATCCTCATCAAGCGCTCCGAAACAGCAAAAAATAAGGCATACGGCTTTTCCTCAGAAAATCCGTATGCCTTCATAACATACAATCCAGTGTTCGCCCGGGAAACGCGGCGCTTCAGCCCCGCACGCCCCGCTTCCTGCGGAGCTATTGTGTTTATACCACACCCGGGCCGAAAAAGCAAGCTTTTTCCAATTATGCGGCGGGAGAGGGCTGCAAACGGAAAGAAAAAACATGTGCAGAAGCAAAATGACCCTCTTTTTCTTTCCCGGCCGCGTTCGTTTTTTCTTGCCATAAAACGCGAGTGGGAGTATACTGATTATATTATCCGGTTTTCTTGCGAACGAACGAATAAATTGCCCGCTCGAGGGCAAACAGGAGGGTATTTATGGCTAAATTCATCACTGCCGCCGAGGCCGCCAAGCTCATCAAGGACGGAGCCTCGATCGGCGTCGCCGGCATGGGCCTCTCCGGCTTCCCCGAGGAAGTCGTCTGCGCCATCCGCGATAACTTCAAGGCGACCGGTCACCCCCGCGATCTGGAGCTGCATCAGGGCAGCGCCATGGGCGACTGGGGCGTCGGCAATTCCTTTGACGGATGGGACCTCAATCCCAGAGAGACCCCGCTCGACCCGAAAGAGGTCGGCGTGCGCGGTCTTTCCCGTCTCGGCGAGGCGGGACCCGGCCTCGTCGCCAAGTGGTACGGCGCCCACGTCGGCAGCGCCGCAGGTCTGCTCGCGCAGGCCACGAAGAATCAGCTCAAGAGCTGGTGCCTGCCGCAGGGCATCGCCGTCAGCCTCTGGCGCGAGATCGCCGCGGGCCGTCCCGGCCTGCTGAGCAAGGTCGGCCTCGGCACCTTCGTCGACCCCCGTCTCGAGGGCGGACGCATGAACGAGTGCACGGACTCCGACGTCGCCGAGCTCGTCCACTTCGACGGCGAGGAGTACCTCTACTATAAATCCTTCCCGCTCGACGTCGCGCTCCTGCGCGGCACCGTCGCGGACGAAAACGGCAATATCTCCTTCATGAACGAGGGCATCATAAACGAGGGTCTCTCCGTCGCGGCGGCGGCGCACAACTCCGGCGGCATCGTCATCGTGCAGGTCCAGTA
>JAEFAK010000037.1 GCA_016287555.1 Oscillospiraceae bacterium | reverse complement strand
CTTGAGGGTGGGCTTGAACGTGCCGCCCCAGGTGCGGAGGACGACGTTCGTGCGCGTCTCGGGGGGATTGTAGCCGGGCTTCTTCCAGTCGTCGTACGGAGCGTAGCCGACGCCGACGCCGTAACGCGGGGAGACCATGAACTTGGTCTCGTCGTCGCGGCCCTCGACTCCGACGAACTCATCGTCGGTATCTCGGATCTTGCCGCCCATCTGCTCCATCTCGAGCAGGGTGTCGAAGTCCTCGCGGCACTGGATCTCCGTGCCTATGCCGTTGGAGAACGGGCCCTGGGTCATCTGCTCGGCCCACCAGTCGGGATCGACTCTGGACAGGGGGTTGGCCGGTACGTTGCACCAGTGGTCGCAGCCGGGTCCGCCGGCGCCGCTGCGCCTGACGTCGCCCTTTTCGAGAAGAACGACCCTGGCGCCGTTGCGGGCGGCGGTTATGGCGGCCCAGCATCCGGCGATGCCGCCGCCGAGGACAAGTACGTCGGTCTCGACCTCTTTTTCCTCACCGAACTTGATCGGGTAAGGCCACTCCGGAGGAGTTCCCTCGGCCTTCAGATAGTCATGCCATGTTCCCATTATCTAACCTCCTATGAATTTGCATTTGCTTTGGTTATACTCAACTACTTTAATATTAATCGCAAATCGGAAAAAGGTCAATAGCAATAAGCAATAAAAAGGGTCTGTCTCTGGTAAAGATTGCCTGCCCGGACACGTTTATCAAAATTTTACTTTTCACCCGGCGTTGCATGCTGTATAATGTATGTATTCCCCCGCCGGGGGCGGGTTGAATACGAAAAAGAAAAATAAAAATACAGCGGAGGTAACCAAATGAACGTCAAGACCATCATCGAGCCCCAGACCACGCTGCCCGTATACGACGAATGCGACGTGCTCGTCGTCGGCGGCGGCGCGGCCGGGCATTCCGCCGCGATAGCGGCTGCCCGCGCAGGCAACAAGAACGTCATCCTCATGGAGCGTTACGGCTACTGCGGCGGCGACGTCACCGGCGGCTTCGTCCTGCTCATCCCCAGCCTCTCCTTCCATGAGAAGATCTATGTACGCGGCATCCAGGAGGAGTGGTTCACCCGTCTGAAGAATGTCCGCGACGCAGTCGCGGGTCCCGATCCCGAGCTGACCGGCTCCAAGGATCCCGCTCTCATCGCCAAGTACGCCGAGGTCGGCGGAGCGGGCGGCATAGTCGAGCGCCGCGTCGAGCACGGCTTCATGCTCGATCCGATGCAGCTGCGCATCGAGATGGACCTCATGCTCCGCGAGCATGCCGACTCCATCCGCATCCTCTATCACTCCTGGGGCACCAAGCCCATCATGGAGGGCAACGTCTGCAAGGGCGTCATCTTCGAATCCAAGGAAGGCCGCAAGGCCGTCCTCGCCAAGGTCGTCATCGACTGCACCGGCGACGCGGACATCTGCCGCCTCTCCGGCGCTCCGACCACCTCCTCCATCGACGACGAGTGCCGCTGCGGCTCCACGGCGCTGGTCTACCGCATCGGCGGCTTCTCCCGCAAGGCCTTCGCAAAGTGGAGAGCCGAGAACCCCGAAAAGAGCAAGGCGCTCTCCGCCGAGCTCGTCGAGATACACGGCTTCCGCTCCGGCATGATCGCAGGCGTGCGCGACGACGTCAGCTGGGTCAACAACTGGCAGCCGAAGCGCGACTGCTCCAAGATCGCCGACCAGAGCATCACCGAATGGGGCACCCGCGTCAAGATCAGAGACATCATGGACTGCTACAGGCGCTACGCCCCCGACGTCTTCGCCGACGCCTACCTCTATGACATAGCCCCGCAGCTCGGCACCCGCGGCTCTCACCGCATCCTCGGCGAGCACATCATCTCCTCCAACGACTGGGCCTTCCCGAAGGAGCACGAGGACTGCATCGCCTGGCACTGCACCGTCGAGACCCTCAATGACAACGCGCCAATCGAGATCCCCTACCGCGCCATTCTCCCGCAGAAGGTCGAGAACCTCCTCGCTCCTGGCCGTCATCTCTCCGCCGACCGTGTCGCTATCGACAACGTCAACCTTATCCCGCAGTGCGTCGGCACCGGCCAGGCCGCCGGCGTCGCGGCCGCCGTCGCCGTCGCCGACGGGACGAGTACGCATACCGTCAACGTCTCCAAGGTCCAGGATATCCTCGCCGGCGAGCAGGACGTGCCTCTGCCCCGCAACGCGCACACCGACAAGAGCTATACCGAGTGCCTCGTCGAGCACGAGTACGGCCTCTACACCCCCGCCGCCAAGAAGGCCCGCGAGGCCGGCGACGCCGCGAGCGTGTACCGTCACTGGACTCTGTCCGGCGGCTCCGCAATGCAGCAGAAGCAGCGCAAGGAAGACAAGGATCACACCCTTCTCAACTGAGCGCGCACATAGACAAACAGCATCAAGCAAAGACTCGCCGCCCCGGATATCCGGGGCGGCGTTGTTTTATGTAAACTGTTTTTGTTCATTCAATGTCCAGAATACTGACGCCGTTTCTTTTCAGATAATGCCTGTACGCAAGGCCTGAAACCATGCTGTCAAATGCGTTCCCTCCGCCGAACATCAGAGCTATACCGATAAGCGAAGGCTTCCACGCCCCCGTCACGTACAGCAGGAAGAACAACCCGTAATAGATCGTATTTGTCACGACGGATTCGAACAGCATATAGTTCGTTTTCCCACGCCCGTAGAAGGTCGCGTCGAATACGTTTTGGAAAGCAAACAGAACATAGAATCCGAGAAGCGTCGTAACGAGCCCAAACAGCTTATCGACGTCTTCGTAATTCAGCACATACCGCATGAACGGCTTATATGCCGGAATAAGTGCAAACCACAGAGCGCAGACGATGGCTGTGATTGAAAAATAACCGATTGAATTGTTCTTGACAGCAGTTTCGTCGGAAGAAGTCTCCTGTTTGATAAGCTCTCCAAGCTGAAGCACCGGCAGCAGCAGCCAGCCCCAAATGAAGTTATTTGCGACCCAGTACGTTCCCTGCTCACCTACCGTGTTTACCATTCGGGCAACCATGAGCATATATGCGATATTCCTCACAAGAGATTCCACGCCGGATATGCCGCCGACACTCGCAAAGCCTTTCATCCACTTAAGTGAAAGCTTACCCGACTTGAACACATTGTATCCGTTCCCCGCAAGCAGGATGAGCACCAGGATGCACAGCAGAGCGTTAACGATCATATTCGAAACGGCGATCCCGTTCACGCCCATCTTCGCCGAAAACGGCAGTGATGAAACGAGAAAAACGTCGAGGACGACACATAGAACGAGCTTTGCCGCCGTCAGCGCATAAACGAGTTTATCCTTTCCTGTCGCGACGAGGGCGACACAGGCGAAGCTGAAGAGGATGCCGAAAATGTTCGCGGCGATTTCAAGTCTTATGTAAACTATAGACGCAGGAATGATATCCGGGGAGGCCGCCATGAGTTTCAAAAGCTGCCCGGCAAAGGCAGAGACCGCCGCGCCGACGAGAGCGTAGACCGCAAGAGATACGAGCAGGCCGGATCTCAGGCGGTTCGTAAACTCCGGGCGGTCGTCCCTGACCGTTCCGAGGAAAAAGAAAAGCGGCAGGATTATCGCCTCGTTGATGATCTCGTAAAGGAGATATACCCATGAGAGCTGACCCGCGATCGAAAACGCCCAGTCGCCCGGAAGCTGGCCGAGGAAGAACGTCCGCAGCGTCGTATAGACCGTAGGGCAAAGTCCCATAACGAGCAACGCGATAAACAGCTTCCAATGTATATGTTTGAGTGACCTCAGTATCATTTGACCGCTCTTTTCAAAATAGACGTTGATGGTTTTATTATAACGCGCTGCTGGTCCGTTTTCAATTTCACCCTCGCGGCGTTGTTTTTCCGGAGCGGCTGTGTTATTATCTGGTCAAGAGAAAGCCCTGAGGGGCGTAGCGATTTGAGGTCACGACATGATCGAAACAAAGATCGGCGTCCGGTATCCGGACTGCGACAGCATGGGCATCGTGCATCACGCCGTCTATCCAATATGGTATGAGGCGGCGCGCATGGACCTTTTCGAAAAAAGCGGCTTCGGCTATGCGCATACGCACGCGCTCGGCCTTGACCCCGCCATGGTCCACCTTGAACTGGACTACGGCGCGCCGGTCTCCTTTCCCGGCAGCGTGACCGTCAGAACGCGCGTCACGCTCTGCGAGGGGAAAAAGCTCGGCTTTTCCTACGAGGTATGGCCGGAAGGCGCGGACGAGCCCTGCGCCTCGGCGAAGAGCTTCCACATCTGGGTCAGGGGAGGCAAAAGCTTCGACCTTGAGCGCGAGCAGCCGGAGATATTTGCCGCGTACAAAAAACTGATGGACTGATCTATGGCGCCGGCCTGCTCCGGTCGGCGTCGGATCAGACTGAAAGCCCGTCCGGGAGGACGGGCTTTCTCATTGCCGTTCGGACGCGGCTGATTCAGGAATGCAGCTTATAAATCCGAAGGCCGTCGAACTTTTTTATGAGCTTGAGCATGCTGTTGAAGGGCTCGTAGTCCTTCCCCTTCTCCGTCTCCGGGAGCGCCTCGTAATGCTCCCTTATCTCGCGGTCGGAGGGAAGTCCGTCCATAGTGAGCTTATGGCGGCGCATCTGCTCGCGGAAGGCCTTCCGCTCGGAATACATGCTCCTTCCCTCCGGAAGGCTCTCGCCCTCCGGGAGGGGAACGGTCTCATACTCGTCGCCGAAGCGCCAGCCCATGGAAATATGCTCGAGCACCCATCTCTTATGCTCCATTGGCGCGAATATCGCGGTCTGCGCGGGCGAAAACCGGACTATCTCCTCGCAGTCGACGGGCTTGTCGGTATAGAAGCAGTCTATGGCGTTGAGATACGAGCTGAAGCTTTTTGCCTGGTTGATGTTGGAGAGCTGATACTCCAGCGAAAGGGACTCGAACTGCTCCTCCAGCAGCTCGGGCTCTGCCTTGTCCTCGTTCCCGCCGTATAGGTAGCGCGCATTGAGCGCGACGGCGAAATCATAAAGATGCATGAAGCTGCTGCTTGAAAGATAGGTGTGCTTGTTGCTTCTGTCCGTCGCCCTTACATCCGCGGCGACGGTCAGCGGCGCGTCGGCAGTATCGACGATGCGCTCGATATCCGCCTTGAAGCGCCCTCCGGTCATGTCGCTGTAAGCCTTGAGCCTCGGCTCCTCGCCCGCTCCGCTCCGCTTCCATTCTGCGTGACGGCGCTCGTAATCCTCTATTTTTACTCGTTCGGCGCTGTCGAAATAGTAGGTCGCCCTTATCGCGCCGCCGGAAAGCTCGAATTCGGCGGCGTCCGGATGGAACTCCCTGCGGGAGTTGCGCCCGTAGGCGATGCGGTCCCAGCACTGGAGCTCGTCGCAGAGCATGAGCAGGTATGCCAGAGGCTGCAGCTGCATTTTCAGCGGAGTATCCGGCCTTTTGTTCGCTATGGCGAACTTGAAAAGGCTGTTGTGCATCAGGATGGCCGAGAGAGCGCTGATATGGATCGGCCTGAGATCGGACGCCCCTTCAGCCGTACCCGCGATCTCGCGGAACAGCCGCATCGCGGAAAACCATGCGTGATCCATATAGTATCCGAAGCTCTCCGGGGAGGTCGGCTTGCGCGTTATCGTATCCGCGAGCTCTTTTTCCGAAACGCCGTATTCTTCTCCGAGGGTCCGGGCGATATCGAACGCAAAAACGTCGGCCAGCGAGGAAAAATCCCGCCCGTAAAGCTCCTTCAGGCGCGCTTTCGCCGCATCCGGCAGAGCCGTCAGCACTTCGGTATCGCGGTAGGATATATAGACGCCGCCGCTCCCGCGCCGGACCCCTTCCGCCTCAAAATAAGAGAGGACCTGCTCGAACGGAAGCTCGAAAGGATAGCCTATATCGTGGAAAAGCGAGGTCAGTCCCCAGTATTCGAGGAACATGCACGCCGCTTCCCTGTCGCTCCCGGCGTCGGTCCCGTCGATGCATGATCCGTAAAACTCTCTGAAGGCGCGGCGGTACGCCTCGTTTCTCTCATAGATCGCGAGGCCGAGCGCGAAGACATAGACCGAATGGGAATAGTGATCTCTGTGCTTCATCAGCAGCGAGCTGCCGTTGGACTCATACTCGGAGAGCAGCTCGACCATTTTCTTGGACCTGCCGTAGCAGCCGAAGAACATCTGAAGATAGCAGTAATATACGTTGTAGGCGTCGTCCGCAGTTCCGGAGTCGATGAACTTCTCGAGCTCGCGTTCGAGACAGAGCCTGTTTATATCCATCTCCATATCGTACGGGATCTGGCGCGGCTCTGAGCTCCTGCCGGAATACGGCGCATCCTCCCGGAAGTTGAGCTTCTCGCAGCGGTCGTGTATGAAGCTCAGAGCGGAGTTTTTGAGGTCGGCGCGAAGCGGATCGAAGTGCCGGTCGGGCTGAGCCGGGCCGACGTCCGCCCCGAAGCGGGTTTTATTCTCCTCCCGCATTTTCTCAAGGAACGTATATGCCATTATTTCGCCTCCCGCGCAAGCTCTATAAGCTCGTCGAGCGTCCCGTATATCTCGCCGACTGCGGCTCTCCCGTCGGAGAGGATCGCTACGGCCTTGCTCCCGTCCGGGCTGAAGCCTATTTCCGTGAAGCTGAGATCGCCCGGAGCCTCGATGCGGTAGAGCAAATTGCCGGTTTGGACGGAATAGACGAGGACGACGTCGCTCCCGCTGCCGCATAGCAGCATGAGCTTGCTCCCGTCGGGCGAAAACTCGGACTTGTACGCGTACCCCTCGCCCCGCAGGACGTGGACCATGCTCCCGCTCTCGAGGTCGAAAACGGCGCAGCGCGGGTCGTACCCTCCGCAGGAGGCCATGAGCGAGCCGCTGAAGACGACGTCCTCGACGGAGTTGTAGCAGTGCTCGGCGATGCAGTAGGCGTCCCTGATATCGTCCGTATCGGAGATATCGAAGACCTCGATAAAGCCGTCGTAATGCGTGCAGGCGGCGTACTTCGTCTCCGGGTCGATGTAAACGGCGGTCTTTCTGTTGACGTTGCCGGGGAAGGTCGAATAGTAATCGCCGACGGAATGCTTGAGGGAGAGCCCTATGAACGCCGGAGGATCGGTGTAGCGCGGCGTCGTGAACAGCTTGCCCTTATATCCGGAGACTATCTTCGCCGTCGCGGCTTCGGGCGTTATGAGGACGGCAGGATCGCTGCTGAAGGTGTCGCTGAGGACCTTCGTCCCGTCATTGGAAAAGGCCGAGCACGGGCGGTCGGAGAGCTTCTCCCCGGTCCTGATGTCGAAGACGCCGGAAATGCCGCCGTAGGCACAGACGTATTTCCCGTTTGGGGAGACGGCAGCCTCCGTCACGACGTTGGATTCGGCGGTGATCTCCCAGAGCGTTCTGCCGCTTTTGACTTCAATGGCGCAGAGATACTCGGAGGTCATGAACAGCAGCACGCTGCCGTCGTAGTTTATGACGACCGAGCCGACGTCGAAGCCTGCGGCGCTGACGGCTCCGTTCAGGACGAGCCTGCCCGTCTCCGCGTTCCAGACGGAATAAACGTTCATCGACGAGGCGGCGACGTATTTGCCGTTTCCGGAGAACATTATCGGGAAATAGCCCCGCTCCGAGTCGTTTTCAAGGGCGATCTCGCGCTTGCCGTCAAGGGATCTGATCTTAAGTCCGATGCCGTAGCCCGGCGAGCCCTCCGCTATGCAGCTTCCGTCCGGGGAGAGATCGACCATGAAGGGCTGGATATACGACTCCATCGTCGACATATCCACGGGGAGGACGCCCTCGCCGTCATCGGCCTCGTAATCCCAGATGAACAGCTCCGTGCGCGTCGGGACGAGTATCTTCCCGCCGTCCATCGCGAAGACCTTTTCACCTATGTTCCAGGCTGTGCCGTCGCTGGCGTCGAACTGCCTGTAGAGCTCGCCGGTCGCGGTCTTATAGAGCGATACGTAGCCGTACCAGGAGTCGACCGTGAAGAAGTATTTGTCGTCCTTGGTGAAGCCGACGCTGTCGAGCATGCCGACGTCGCTGCGGGAGACGGAATACATCAGCTTCCCGCTCTCGGCATCGATGAGCGTCGCGGAGTTGATGTTGGTTATTCCGAGCAGGTAGCGGTCGTCATGGGAGAAAACTATGGAATTGAAGCGGCGGTTGTCGTTGTCTATGGTCTGTATCGTCTCAAAGCTGCCCGTATAGAGCGAAGCCTCGAGCGCGGAATAGAGCGCACCGTCGTTTGCGCCGCCTATCGTATCCCGGAGGTCGGAGGCCTCCGCGAGCATCTTCTGAGCAGGGAGCTTGTTTTCCCCGCCGACGGAGATGTTGGCCTGCTCGATGAGCACCTGCATCTGGTTGTTCAGCGCGATGTCCCTCTGCTCGGCTATCTCCTCGTTCTGGCGCACTATCTCCTCGTTTTGCCGCGTTATCTGCGCGTTCTGCGCGGATATCTGCGCGTTTTTCACGAGGGCGAAGGTCAGAAATCCGCCGAGAAGGGCGATGACGACGGCCGCGGCGGCTATGGCCGTCCTTATCCTTTTCCTTCTCGCACGCTGGCGCAGGGTGTCGTAAGTGACGCCGAGGATAGGCGCGAGGATACGCAGCTTCTCCCGCCCGAGCTTTTTCAGCGACTCGGAGAGGGTCGCGCCCCTGACGTCCCCGGCGAGCGGCTCCAGCTCGACCGTCTCCCCGCCGCGCTCGACAAAGCGGAGCTGACGCGGGAAGGACGTCTCCGGTTCGCCCTCGGCGAGGATGGCAAGGATATGGTCCCGCCTGCCGATGGATATGAAGTAGTCCATCTCCGTCATGCACCACTTCGATTCGAGATAGTCCTTGGAGCAGACGGCGATGAGCCACTCGGAATTATCCAGAGCGGCCTTGATATCCCCTCCGAGGTCGGTCGAAAGCGGCAGCTCCTCCTGATCGCGGAATACCCTGCCCATTTTCTTTCGTCCGGAGGAGGCCTTGACGTCCTTCGGGATGGAATAGCTCTCGATAAGTGAATGCAGCTTTTTCGCTATGGCTTCGTCGGGAAGCTTATGCCGGTAAGAAATAAAGGCCGTATATGCGTATTGAGACACAGTCTTCACCCCGGTTGTTTTTCTTTGATTTTATCATATAGTCCAATAAATGACAATAAGGATAAAAAGCGCGGAGGCGTGTTGAATTGCTGGCCGGAAAGATGTATGATAAAGAAAAAAACAACGGAGGTCTATCATGATCATTTCAGGAAAGCTCTATGTTGACGACGGCGGCTTCAAGTATGAAAAGCCGGTCGCGCCCATCGATACCGCCAAAAAAGCGGAGGGTCTCGACAAGGACACCGCCGACGCGATAGCTTTCGCGTTTTACGGGAAGACCGTTTACGAGGACATCGCCGCTCCGGGCAGGCCCGTCCCCCTCGTCGACGTCAACGTCGAATGCGGCGGCAAAAAGACCCGCGTCGTCAGGCAGCCCAGGTACGTTCAGGGCGACGAGTCCGGCCGCGGCCGTCCCTCCCCCGAGCAGTTCAACATCCACACGGAGGACATGCCGAAGCTCAAGACCGTCACCGGAGACGAATTCTTCAAGCTCGTCAGGGACTGCATCGACATGACGTTCGACGAGTTTGCCGCCTGGTGCAAAGGCTGAGTGCAGTTTAGTTTACATAATTCTAATGATCGAGCGCAAAGAAGCCCGTCCGAACGGACGGGCTTCTTTATTTATTATTCGTCGTTGCCGCAGATATTGTACATCAGAAGGCTCATCAGTAGCCCCGTGCGGACGTTCGGATCGTCCAGATCGCCGAGACGCGCGGCCTCGCAGAGGTGCTCGATGCGGTAGACGACGCTGTTGCGGTGGAGATGCATTGCCTCGCCCGTTTCCTTCGCGCGCCGCTCGTTCATCAGGTAGGTAAACAGCAGCTGGAGGTTATTCGAGCCGTTTTTCCTGTCGAGCTCCTCGATGCGCGCGAGCGCCTTCCCTGCCGTGCCCGTCTGCCAGCGTCGCATCACCTCATATGACTTGTCCAGCAGGCAGTAGGATAGATATTCATTATAGAAGAAGACGTTCGGGTATTTCGTACTTACGCGCTCGATATGGGCGCTGCGGCGCAGTCTTTCGCCGGAATTGAGCGCATCCCCCGCCTGCATATAGGCAAGCCTTATGTCCGAAATCTCTTCAAAATAGGAGCTGACGCCGCAGCAGAGCTCATACTGCTCGAGAAGGCCGAAAAAGCGCTCCGCTTCCCTGTCTGCGTCCGCATAGCCGGAGGCCGAGGCCTCCGCCCCGACGAGAAGGACGAGCTCCTGCTGGCATAGAGTTATCTGGACATGGGAGAACATCTTGAAGGAATCCTTGCTCAGACGGCCGACGAGAGTGTTGGCGACGGTGTTGACCGGGACGCGAGCAAGGCAGTACGCCCCGTCGGGAAATCCGTTCTGCCTGAGGCGTTCGGAGATGCCCTCAAAGTCTGTCGTGCTCTCGCTTAAAAGATCTGTCAGCAGCGAGCTGTAAATGACTGCTTCGGCGCTCTGGTTTTCCCAATCCCTTGCCGCGAAGCGCGCAATAAACTCGCAAAGCATATTATACAGGTCGATTATATCCGCGGTCGCTTCGCGGTTGTTGCAGGTCATGACGGCGTGGGCGACGTACTCCCCGTTCATGCGGAAGATACGCCCGACGAGCGTATACGGGGAAAAAAGATGCCCGTTGTCTATATAGAAATCGTGTTCCTCCCAGAACTTCACGCGGCCTGTGCTGCGGAACTTCGCGACAACGGATTCCGGGTGGTATCCGTTTTCTATCATGCGCTGGCAGATGGCGTCGTCGCAGGGAATGTTGGCCGTATTGGCGACGAGGCGGAAGGTGCTGTCGCTTACGGCGATGTAGTTGCCGATCATGTCCTTGCTCATTTCCATGATCTCCTGCAGGCTGCAGCCGCCGTTCATGGCCTCGGCCATCCTCATGCGCCAGTCCATTATCTCGAAGAAGCGGCAGTTCAGCCTCCGGTACACCTCGATCGGCGACACTTCGGCACGGACGATGACGAGCTCGCGCGCCGTCTCCCCCGGCTCGGGATCATCCGGGCCGCATACGCAGACGACGGCTCCCCCGGGCTGTGCGGGGAGAGCCCGGAGCTCGGAGGCTCCGCATACTATGAGATGATCTGACGGCGGAGGGTCGTTACTGAGCCCGTCGCAGAGCAGCGCGACGCCGCCCAGGAGAAGCTCGTCGCGGTCTGAAAGGCGGGTCTCCGTCCTGTATTCGGCGATAGCCGCGAGCAGCATATTAAGCGTTACCTGCAAGGGTCTCATCCTTCCGTAGCGTTATTCCTGATCAATTATAACATCTCAAAGCTTTTTCTGTCCATAAAAAAAGAACGCAGTCCCTGCGGGACTGCGTTCTTTGATGCGATAGCTTACATGGGCCACTCGGATATGATGCGCTCGCGCAGATCCTTGTGGAAAAGCCCTATGGTGTTTCTTATGGCGCCGTATACAAGCTCGATCGCGAACAGCGTCATGCCGATCGCCATCAGATAATAGAAGGGATAGTACGGGATATAGAGAGTATCCGTCGCCGCCTTCATGGTCTTCAGGAAGCCTGCGTGCACGAAGGAGGCATAGGTCAGCAGCACTCCGACGATGGCGCTGAGCCAGTTGACGAACGTCCAGCATATCATGGGGCCCTGTCCGGGCAGCTTGCGCATGAAGAAGGTTATCTCCACCATGCCCTTTTTATGCTGCGTGTAGGCCATACCGAAGAATATCAGGACGGTCTCGCCCAGCCCGACGTACTCGCTGCTGCCGCGCACCGCCTTGTGCAGGACAAAGCGCCCGAACACGTCCGCGATAATGACGCCGAAGTTGAATATGACCGCCAGCGCCGCGATTATGCAGCCTGCAAGTCCTATATAGCCGACTATCTTTTCTGTCTTATCGAGATTCTTCACGGATGAAACACCGCCTTTGAAACATCAGTTGACGATCGCCCTTGCGATCGGTCGGGAGCTGCCTTGATCAGTTGTAGTAGTCGTAAATGCCGTTGTAGTACTCGATGAACTCTCTGGTCTTGTCGAAGATGCCCTGACCGTCATAACCGGCCTCGTTCATCTCCTTGATCCAGGCGGCCCAGACGTCCTCGGCGGCCGCGGTGAGCTCAGCGTTGAACTCGTCGCTGATGGGGGCGACGGTGATGCCGGCGGCCTCAGCCTTGGCGACCATCTCGTCGCGCTGCTCGGCGTAGATCTGGCCGATACGGTCGCGGAACCACTGCTGGCTGCCGTCGATGAGGGCCTTGAGTTCGTCGGGG
>JAEFAK010000248.1 GCA_016287555.1 Oscillospiraceae bacterium | reverse complement strand
TATAGAGTGTTTTGGTGCAGATTAAAAGCCGCCTTCGCGTGAAGGCGGCTTTTGCTTATGCTTTTAGTTTTACAGCGTTTTTATCAACGCATCTACGTCTTCTTCGGTCGTCGCCCAGCTTGTGACGAGGCGGAGGGCGGTGTGCTCCGCGTCGGTGCGCTCCCAGACCTCGCAGGCGACCTTTTCGCGGAAGGCGGTTGCCGCGGTGTTCTCCATCACGACGAATATCTGATTCGTCGGCGAGTCGATGAGGAACTCATAGCCCTTTTCGCGCAGCGCCGCCTTTATCCGCGCCGCCGCGTCTATCGCGTTCCGCGCTATTTTGAAATAGAGCCCGTCGGTGAAGAGCGCGTCGAACTGCAGGCCGAGCAGCCAGCCCTTCGCGAGCATCGCGCCCCGGCGCTTATAGAGCGTTACGAAGTGCGCCGGAGCGCACTCCTTTTTGAAAACGACGGCTTCGCCGAAGAGCGCGCCGACCTTCGTTCCGCCGATATAGAAGACGTCGCAGAGGCGGGATATATCCGCGCCCGTGACGCCTCCGGCGGCGAGCCCGTAGCCGAGCCGCGCTCCGTCGAGGAAGAGCTTCATCCCGTATTCGTCGCAGACGGCGCGGAGCGCTTTCAGCTCGTCGAGCGTGTAGAGCGTGCCGTATTCCGTCGGGTGCGAGATATAGACCATACCGGGAAATACCATATGCTCGTGCGCCTCGTCGGCGTAGAAGCCGGCGCAGAGCTTTTTGACGTCTTCGGCGCGGAGCTTGCCGTCGTGATGCGGCAGGGCGAGTATCTTGCGCCCGCAGGCCTCGACCGCGCCGGATTCGTGCACGTTGATGTGGCCGGACGCCGCGGCGACGACTCCCTGATACTGCGCGAGCACGGAGTCGATGACGATGGCGTTCGTCTGCGTGCCTCCGACGAGGAAGTAAACTTCGGCGTCGGGGCAGGAGAAGGCGGCGCGGATCTTATCCTTCGCGGCGGCGCAGAGCGCGTCCTCGCCGTAGCCGACCGTTTTCACGAAGTTGTTTTCGCCGAGGCGGCGCAGTATCTCGGGATGCGCTCCCTCGCAGTAGTCGTTGACGAATGAAAGCATGGGTTTCTCCTTTCGCGTCATATCGCGGTTTCGGCCTCCGCCTCCGCTTTCCGCGGCGCCGCGTCGAGCAGGCGGTTTTTCAGTCCGGCGTGTTTATAGTAGATCAGCGTCGCGGCGCTGCATACGAGCCAGCCGGCGGGGTAGCCGAGGATTATCGGCAGTTCGGTGTATGAAATATAAGTCGAGAAAATGAAAAGATACGCCTGACGGAACAGCACGAAGGACGACAGCATTATTATCATCGGCACGCGGCTGTTGCCGCTTCCGCGCAGGGCGCCGGCGAATATCTGGTTGACGCAGCAGAGGACGTAGAAGGGGGATATCCACCGCAGCATCATCGTGCCGTATTCTATGACCTCCGGCTTGTCGTTGAAGAAGGCGGTCAGCGACGGCGCGAAGGCGATCACCGGTATCATCAGCACCGCCGTGGAGAGTACGGAGGCGAAAAGCGCGACGCGCACGCCCTTCTTCGCGCGCTCCTCGAGCCCGGAGCCGAGGTTCTGGCCGACGAAGGTGGTCGACGCCAGCGCCAGCGACTGCATCGGGAGCAGTATGACCTGATCGATCTTGCCGTAGGCGGTCCAGCCGCCCATGCAGTCGGC
Source organism: Oscillospiraceae bacterium (assembly GCA_016287555.1). Taxonomy (GTDB): domain Bacteria; phylum Bacillota; class Clostridia; order Oscillospirales; family Oscillospiraceae; genus RGIG7949. The sequence goes on along the minus strand of JAEFAK010000248.1, from coordinate 572 downwards.
GCCGAAATGGTTGATGTAGCCCTGCACGAAGACGTTGGAGAACGCCGTCACCGCCATTTGCAGCGCGGCGGGCAGGCCTACCTTGAGTATCTTCTTCATTACCTCCCTGTCGAAGCGGAACGCCTTCGCGGTCAGCTTGACGCAGGAGTCCGTGCGCGTCAGCGTCAGCAGCAGGAGCAGCGCGCTTATCGCCTGCGCGATTATCGTCGCGTAGGCGACGCCTTCCACGCCGAGCCCGAAGACGAGCACGAAGAGCAGGTCCAGCCCCGTGTTCAGCAGCGCCGACAGCACGAGGAAGAGGAAGGGGCGTGTCGAATCCCCGACGGCGCGGAGTATGCCGGAGAACATATTGTAGAGCATCAGTCCGGTGATGCCCGCGAAGTATATCGTCAGATACGCGGTCGATTCGGGCAGCACCTCCGGCGGCGTGGACATCGCCTTCAGCATCAGCGGCGTGAAGCCGATGCCGACGCCGGTGAAGACCGCGCCCATCGCCAGCGTGATTATAACGGAGGTATGCACCGTCTTCTTGACCATATCGTAGCGCTGCGCGCCGTAATACTGCGAGATGC
>JAEFAK010000247.1 GCA_016287555.1 Oscillospiraceae bacterium | reverse complement strand
GACGCGGCGCCCGGCGGGGACGGGCGCTTCGAGCGAGGGCTCAAGCTCGACGGCGCGCTCGAGCCCCTGCAGCTCCTGCTTTCCGACGAGGAGCCTTCCTGCGTTCTCGACGACAGGCTGGACGAAGTCGCACGTCCCGAGGCTCACGGGGACGGGAGGCAGCGGCCCGGCGGGCGAGGCGTCCGTCAGGGCGTAGTTGGCGAAGGCGTAGCTGAGCAGCGTTTTGGCGCTTTCAAATCTTATATCCGACGTATCCGCGCCCATTATGACGGCTATGTACTCGACCCCGCCGCGCATCGCGGAAGCCGAGAGGCAGTATTTGGCCTCCTGCGTGAAGCCCGTCTTGAGGCCGGTCGCGCCGTCATAGAAGCGGACGAGCTTATTCGTGTTGGAAAGGCCGAATTCGCCGCCGCGTATCGTATCCGTCCAGATGCAGGTATATTTCCGGATGAGGTCGTGCCCCAGCAGCTCGCGCGACATGAGGGCGATATCCCACGCGCTCGTCAGATGCTCCGACCCGGCGGGCAGCCCCGTGCAGTTGGCAAAGACCGTATCCGCCATGCCGAGCTCGGCGGCGCGGGCGTTCATGCGGAAGACGAACGCATCCTCGCTGCCCGCGACGCGCTCGGCAAGGGCGACGGCCGCGTCGTTGGCGCTGGATACGGCGACGGACTTTATGAGGTCGTCCGCGCTCATGCGCTCATTTTCCTTCAGGAAGATCTGCGAGCCGCCCATGCCCGCCGCGTGCGCGCTCGCGCTGATCTCTTCGTCAAGAGCGAGCTCGCCGCGCTCCACGGCCTCGGCAACGAGCAACAGCGTCATTATCTTCGTCACGCTCGCGGGAGCACGGCGCTCATGCGCGTTCAGCTCATAGACGACCGTCCCCGTTTCGCGCTCCATGAGCAGCGCCGAGGGCACGGCGAGGGCTATGTCCGAGACCTGAGCTATCGTCTCGACGGCGTTCCACTCATTTTCGTCAAAGGGCTCGTCGGCGGAGGCTGCGCCTCCGAGCAAGAGCGCAAAGGCTGCCGCCAGCGCGGCGGCGCGGAAAAGCTTTTTCATATACATCGCTCCTTATCTGGCTTCTATCCGGATTTTATGAGCGTCCGCGCGCCCGTATGTGCGCGGAGATTGACAATCTTTCCCGCCGGCTATACAATTATTGTTTAGATAACTTAACAGGAGAACACCCATGAACGATATCATTCTTCTCAAGCAGGGAGAAATGGTCCTCAAGGGCCTCAACAAGCGCATTTTCGAGCAGAAGCTCATGGCCAACGTCAACATGCGGCTCGCCCAGTTCGGCGAATGGAACGTCTACTGCATCCAGTCGACGGTCTATGTCGAGCCGAAGGGCGAGTGCGACATGGACGGAGCCTTCGAAGCGATGAAGACCGTCTTCGGCGTGGCGGCCGTATCGCGCGCAGCAGCCGCGCCCAAGGACGCCGACGCCATAGTCGAGACTGCGAAGACCTACCTCGCCGATACGCTGCGCGCCGCCCGTTCCTTCAAGGTCGAATCCAAGCGCGCGGACAAGAGCTTCCCGATGACCTCCATCCAGCTCAGCCAGTATGTGGGCGGCGAGCTGGCCGAGGCCTTCCCGGACACGGCGGTGGACGTCCACGACCCGGAGCTGACCGTCCACGTGGAGGTGCGGGATCTGGCGGCTTACGTCCACTCCGCCCCGGTGCCCGGCGCCGGCGGCATGCCTGTGGGCAGCAACGGCAGCGCCGTGACTCTGCTCTCCGGCGGCATCGACTCTCCGGTGAGCTCTTACATGATCGCCAAGCGCGGCGTGCGGCTCATCCCGCTGCACTTCTGGGCCTTCCCTTACACCGGCGTGGCGGCGAAGGAAAAGGTGGTCGCCCTGGCGCAGCAACTCACCGCCTGGTGCGGACGGATGCGGCTTTGCGTCGTGCCCTTCACCCACATCCAGGAGGAGATTCGGGACAAGTGCCCGGAGGAGTATTTCACCATCATCATGCGCCGGTTCATGATGCGCATCGCCGACCGCATCGCCCGGGACAACGGCTGCGGTGCCCTGGTCACCGGGGAAAACCTGGGTCAGGTGGCAAGCCAGACCATGGCCGCCATGGGCGTCACCCAGGCGGTGACGACGCTGCCGGTGCTGCGCCCGCTGATCGGCTTTGACAAGGAGGAGATCATCCGCCTGGCGCGGCGCATCGGCACGTTCGAGACCAGCATCCTGCCCTATGAGGACTGCTGCACGGTGTTCACGCCCCGCCACCCGGCGCTGAAGCCCGC
>JAEFAK010000246.1 GCA_016287555.1 Oscillospiraceae bacterium | reverse complement strand
AGGCCGCCAACTGGGACTGGATCGTAGAGAGAGTCTCGACGGCCGGCCGGCCGCTCAGCGTTCTCAACCTCTTCGCCTATACAGGCGCCGCGACTCTTGCCGCGGCCGCCGCCGGAGCCAGCGTCTGTCACGTGGACGCGGCGCGCGGCATGGTCGCATGGGCGAGGGAGAACGCGCAGGTATCCGGCCTTTCAGACAGACCCATCCGCTGGATAGTCGACGACTGCGCGAAGTTCGTCGAGCGTGAGATAAAGCGCGGCAGACGCTACGACGCGATCATCATGGACCCGCCGAGCTACGGCCGCGGCCCTTCCGGAGAGCTCTGGAAGCTGGAGGACGACCTTTTCGATTTCGTATCGCTCTGTTCCGGCGTCCTTTCCGACGATCCCTCTTTCGTCATCATCAATTCCTATACGACGGGGCTTTCCCCCTCTATACTGACCTATATGTGCCAGACGATCCTGAATCCGCGTTTCGGCGGCTCCTCCGAGAGCAGGGAGCTAGGCCTTCCCGTCAGGTCGACCGGACTTGCGCTGCCCTGCGGGGCTACGTGCCGCTGGAGCGTGTGACGGTGTTTTGAAATGGACAGTTTGATTTCTATTAAAGATCTTGTATTTGAGTACGACAACGGCGAGACGCAGACACGGGCGATCGACGGGATCTCTCTTGAGATAGAGAGGGGCAGCTTCGTTGCCGTCCTGGGGCATAACGGCTCCGGAAAGTCGACGCTGGCGAGACTTCTCAACGGCATCCTTACTCCGACCTCGGGAACCATACTCGTGGACGGGATAGACACCTCCGACGAGGACCGCATCATGGACGTCCGCCGGTGCGTCGGGATGGTCTTCCAGAACCCGGACAACCAGATCGTCGCGAACGTTGTCGAGGACGACGTCGCGTTCGGTCCCGAGAATCTGGGCATAGACCCCGGTGAGATAAGGCAGCGCGTCGACGAGGCTCTCGAGGCCGTCGGCATGACGGAGTACGCAGGGCACGCCCCGCATCTTCTCTCCGGCGGCCAGAAGCAGCGGGTCGCGATAGCGGGCGTCATCGCGATGCGGCCGAGATGCATCGTGCTAGACGAGCCGACGGCGATGCTCGATCCCGTCGGACGCGAAGACGTCATCAGCACGATTACGGCCCTCAATAAGCGTTACGGGATAACCGTCATACTCATAACCCACCATATGAACGAGACCATAGGCGCCGACAGGCTCATCGTCATGGCGGAAGGAAAGATCGTGGAGGACGGCGTTCCCCGCGAGGTCTTCGCACACGTCGACAACATGCGCAGGTTCGGACTGACTGTTCCGGAGACGACGGCGCTGCTGTATGAACTGAAAAACGCCGGAATGGATCTTCCGCTCGACGCGCTCAGCGTCGAGGAATGCGCGGAGAGCATATTCTCCGAACTCAGCAAATAGCTTCTTTGCCCCTTTCGGGGGCGACCCTCTAACGGGCGCCCACCAACGCGTTCGCAGCGGCAAAAAGGAATGAAATTATGGCTCCCATAATCAGCACGGAAAACCTGCGCCACCTCTACAGCGAGGGAACGCCCTTCGAGCATGTGGCGATAGACGGTATAAACTTCTCGGCGGAAAAAGGCGAGATCATCGGCATAATAGGCCATACGGGCTCCGGAAAATCGACATTTATCCAGCATCTGAACGGCCTACTGAAGCCTTCGTCCGGGCGCGTCCTTTTCAACGGGGAGGACATATTCTCCTCCAAGAGTTTTACGCGCGAGGTACGCTTCAAGGTCGGTCTGGTGTTCCAGTACCCCGAGTATCAGCTTTTCGAGGAGACGGTCTATAAGGACATCGCCTTCGGCCCTAAGAACATGAAGCTCTCCGATGAACAGGTGGACATCAGCGTCCGCGGCGCGGCGGAATTCGTCGGCGTCGATGAAGAACTCCTGGGCAAATCGCCGTTCGACCTCTCCGGAGGCCAGAAGCGGCGCGTCGCCATAGCGGGCGTCATGGCCATGCAGCCGGACGTGCTAATCCTGGACGAGCCGACGGCGGGTCTCGACCCCTCAGGGCGCGACAGCATCATCACGAACATCATGCGTTACCACGACGCGACCGGCTGCACCATAATCCTCGTCACTCAAAGCATGGAGGAGATAGCACGCAGCGTTGACAGGCTCGTCGTTTTCAACAAGGGCCATATCATGATGGACGGTACTCCGTCAGAAGTGTTTGAACACGACGAGGAGCTGCGCGCGGTCGGGCTTTCCGTTCCCGAGGTGTCTCTCGTCGCCAAGCGTCTCCGCCAGCTGGGCCT
>JAEFAK010000245.1 GCA_016287555.1 Oscillospiraceae bacterium | reverse complement strand
CGTATTCGTTGACCTCACCCACCCGTTCAGTGCCGAGATACCCCGCTGGCCGTATTTCGACAAGCCCGTCATCGACAACACCCACACCATGGCAAAGGGCGGCGTCCTGACCCAGAAGATCACCTGCACCATGCACACCGGCACCCACTGCGACGCTCCCCGTCACGTCATGGAGTATGAGTTCGACGGCCGCCGCGCCCGCTACACCCACGAGATGCCCGTCGACGCCTACACCGGCACCGCCGTCGTTCTGAAGATCGACATCGAGCCCTGGGGCCTCATCACCGACAAGCACCTCGACGCCGCCTGCAAGAAGTACAAGATCAAGCAGAAGGACCTCGAGGGCAAGATCGTCTGCCTCAACACCGGCATGCATCGCCTCTTCGACGACACGAAGGCCTATTATCACTACGCCGCCGGTACCGGCATCGACGCCGGCAAGTGGTTCGTCAAGAACAAGGTCAAGTGCGTCGCCATGGACTCTCAGGCTCTCGACCATCCCCTCCACACCGCGATGAGCCTCAACGGCATGACCCGCATGGATCTTCTCGGCGCGACCGGCAAGACCATCATCGAGGAGTATAAAGAGCTCTTCGGCGAGGAAGCCTTCGCTGAGTTCGACAAGTTCGAGTATATCCGCATCCACGGCCAGGAGGCCTATGACAAGAAGTTCGGCGAGCTCGAGAACCTCGGCGTCTGGGGCACCTGGGAGCCCTGCCATAAGGAAATGCTCGGCCACGGCATAGTCGGCGTCGAGAACCTCGGCGGCGACCTCGACAAGATCCCGCCCGGAGTCTGGTTCCGCTTCAACTGCTTCCCCCTCCGCTGGTACATGGGCGACGGCTCCATGGCCCGCTGCACCGCCGAGATCGACGAGGACCTGCTCGTAAAGGGCGTGCCCGATCGCACCTATGCCTACGGCGGCACCGGCTACGGCTTCCCCGAGGGCAACGGCGACAGCGGCCTCGAGTATATGCAGAGGCTCTTCAACCGCAACAAGAAGAAGAAATAAGAAAGCTTCTCAGCTTCAAATTAAACTAAGGAGAGGTTTATAATGGCTGATCTTAAGAACAAGCGCATAATCACCGCCGCCGTCACCGGCGCGTGGCCCAAGAAGGAAAACAACCCCAACGTCCCCCTGACTCCCGCCGAGATCTCCGAGGACGTCTACGCCTGCTGGAAGGCCGGCGCCGCCGTCGCTCACCTCCATATGCGCGACGACAACGGCAACGGCACCATGGATAAGAACAAGTTCGCCGAGACGATAAAGCTCCTCAGAGCCAATCATCCCGACTGCGACATCGTTCTCAACCTCACCACCTCCGGCGACCTCTACGCCACCGACGAGACCCGCCAGATCCACCTCAAGGAGCTCAAGCCCGAGATGGGTTCCTATGACTGCGGCTCCATGAACTGGATGAACTCCGGCCTGTTCATCAACAGCCCCGCCTTCCTCGAGGAGCTCGGCAAGAACATGCAGGAGTGGGGCGTCAAGCCCGAGATCGAGGCCTTTGACCCCGGCATGATCGCCAACGCCGCCTACTATCTCAAGAAGGGCGTCCTGAAGGCCCCCCTGCACTTCCAGTTCTGCATGGGCTGCGCCAACGGCATCACCGGCAGCATGAAGAACCTCGTCTTCATGAAGGAGACCATGGAGTCCCTTTGCCCGGGCAGCACCTGGAGCGCCTTCGGCGTCGGCAAGTCCGCCATGGAGATGCTCTACGGCGCCGTCGCCATGGGCGGCCACGTCCGCGTCGGCATGGAAGACAACGTTGTCTATCAGAAGGGCGTCCTGGCCGACAGCAACGCTCAGTTCGTCGAGCGCGCCGCCCGCGTCATCCGCGAGTTCGGTCTTGAGGTCGCGACTCCGGACGAGGCCAGAGAGATCCTCAGCCTCAAGTAATGAGCTGGGGCCCCTGCTTCATGTACTACCATTGCCCCGAGTGCGGCAAGAAGTTCAAGTCCGCGACCGACATGATCCAGGACCTTGGGCCGAAATTCGGTATGTGTCCCGTCTGCGGGGCCGAGGGCGTCCTCGACAAGGAGGGCGCGCGTACCCCCGACGACGCGGATTATGAGGAAGTCGACTGAACCCGGCAGTACGTGAATGACCCAAACGGAAAGCCCGCATCCGAGAATATCGGATGCGGGCTTTTTGCACCTTTCAAAGGCTCCCCTGTGTAAGAGGAGCCGGCAGGACGCGATGTCAGCATCGCGCCCCGCGCGCATCCCGGGAATGCTCTCCGGGGAAGCGCCGTTTTTATACCAGATACTTTTTGACGAGCGGGATCTTCGAGAGGA
>JAEFAK010000244.1 GCA_016287555.1 Oscillospiraceae bacterium | reverse complement strand
TCGCGCGCATATCGGTGCGGCCGGTGGGGTCGCCGATGAAGCCGGTGCCGCCGCCGAGCAGGACGATGGGCTTGTTGCCGGCGAGCTGGAGGCGCTTCATCAGGCAGAGCGCCATGAAGTGCCCGACGTGGAGCGAGTCCGCGGTCGGGTCGAAGCCGATATAGAAGCGGGCGCCGCCGTTGTTGATGAGGTCGCGGATCTCCGCTTCGTCGGTGACCTGCGCGATAAGACCGCGCGCCTGCAGTTCTTCGTAGATTTTCATAATATATCCTTCCTTTTGCGGAAATGTAGTCAATAGCGGTATTTTACACCAAACGCGCGGGTTTGTCAACCGCAAAAGCCCTTTTTTCGCTTGACAAAAAGGGGAGAAGGGTATATAATCGCAGTATAATATAGGAAAAAAGGCGATGACGGGAGAGGAGCACCCGACAAGACGGTCGCCAGAGAGGCGGCGCGGACGAAACGTCCGGCTGGAACGCCGCCGTCCGTCCGGAAGCTCTACCGCTCCCAGCAGCCGCGGCGTTGAAGGCAGAGTAGGCGCCGCCGTACCCCTGCGTTAAAGGGCAACGAAGCGATAAATCAAGGTGGAACCGCGTGCAAACGCCCTTGAAGCATAGCGATCGCTATGCTTCCGGGAGCGTTTTTTATTTACCCGCGAAGTGAAAAGAACCCGCACCGTAAGCAGACGCCTGCATACGTTGTCATCCTGAGCGAAGGCGAAGCCGGAGTCGAAGGATCTTGTCGGTAACGGTCGTGTTATCGGAAAAGTGCGCAGTCGGAAACGGGGGTTACGTTTCGCTTTCTTTCGCGGCGTTGCGCTGAAAAGGATAGCTCGTCTTTAAGATCCTTCGGCTGCGCGATGCTTCGCATCGCTCCTCTCAGGATGACAAACGCCCAGCGTAATGATTATTCAAACCGCGTCCGCAGGGCGCGGTTTGTTCGATAACGTCCGCGCAAGCGGACATATCACGTTTGCCGTCAGGCAAACATATCACGCGCGGAGCGCATATCACGTCCGCGCAAGCGGACATATCACTTTGCGCGAAGCGCAAACTCCACCGCGGCTTTGCCCTCGAAATCGAGCATCCTCAGCGCCATCAGCGCCGCTTCCCTGTTCTCCGGCCTGAAAAATCCCATAGCGAAAAGCTCTTTTGCGAGCTCGTTCTGCTCCATACGCGAGAACGGGCTCTTTTTTTCCGCGCTGACGCGGATATCGAAGACGGGGCGGCGCGTCCAGATGCCGCCGTCCGGCGCGGGGATCTCCTGCACCGCGATCCCCTCGTTCGAGAAGGTGAAAAACTCGGCGGCGGAGGCCTTCCCCTCGAGGGGAAGGTGGCGCGAAGCGCCGGATGAGGTGTCGCCTTCCGCGCTCTGCCTCATATCATATCCTCCCGGGCCGGTCACGCGGAATACTCTGCCCTCTTTATAAAACTGCCTTATCAGCTCCACTACCGTCTCGCCTATCCTCGCGAAGGCGCGGTAGGACGCGGCGATGACGTCGCGGCTGATCTTGTTGCCGGCCTCCTGCAGCGCGATTATCGCGGAGGCCGCGGTGACGCCGCCTCTGACGCCGCCCTCGGTGAAGTCGCGGCTGCCGCTGGTCTCCTTCAGCTCGTTGATCTTCATCTGCAGCATCGTGGAGGCGAGGTTGGAGACGGGCGCGGCGATTATCTGGCGCACTCGTGTCTCGTCCGGCTCGCCCTCGACCTCGACGAGCGGCTTCGACCAGTCGAGGAACTCGTCGGGATTGAGGCCGGCGTTCTTCCTTATGAAAAACCTCGGCTTGCTGGTCATGACGGTGTTCTCCATAATGACCTGCGAGAGGCGGTCGATATACGCCTGCGGATCCTTCATCACATCGACGTAGCCGAAGCCGACGGGCGTGCCCTCCTCGGGGAAGAGCACGTCGAAAACGACCGGGTAGCGCCCGTGGTCGTAGTAGCCGCGTTCGGCGTAGAGCTCATCGTTTTCGGAGGCGTAGAGCAGCGTCTCGCCCGCGAACTTGCAGTAGTGCAGAACGGTCTTTCCGTCCCGCTTTTTCTTATAGTACCAGTCGACGACGAGGGTTTTGTCCTCGGTGGAAACGGATTCGTCGAAGACGTACTCCTTGACGTCGATGACCTTGCCGGCGCGGTCCTTTTTAAGCTGCGGGTACTCCTGCGTCAGCAGGTCTGTATCCTGCAGGCCGACGATGAAGAGATCGCGCGACTGCTGGATATCGGTTATGCCCGGCTGCCAGAAGACGTTGAGCAGGTCGAGCTTGCGGACGGAAACGTCGCCGACGCCGCCGTCGAGGGAGGGATCCCAGAAGACGCC
>JAEFAK010000243.1 GCA_016287555.1 Oscillospiraceae bacterium | reverse complement strand
ATATAAAAATATTGACAATCCGGCCTTTTTCTGCAATAATCCTTCCGTTAATAAAAGGAAAAAGCGGCGGCGACTGACGGAAACGCGGATCACCGCGGGGGAGCCTGCCGCAATACGGATTTGTCGACCGTCTGGGCAGCCCTATTCTGACGGGGCCGCCCTATCTTATTTTATGGAGGATACGGATATGAAGCTTGTTTACACCGGAAAGACCAAGAACGTCTACGCGCTCGACAACGGCAATTACCTGCTCAAATTCAAGGACGACTGCACCGGCAAGGACGGCGTCTTCGACCCCGGCATGAACGAGGTCGGCCTCACCATCGAGGGCGTGGGCGACGTCAACCTGCGCATGTCCATCTATTTCTTCGAAAAGATCAACGCCGCCGGCATCAGGACCCACTTCGTCTCCGCCAACCTCGCGGACACGACCATGGAGGTCCTCCCCGCGAAGGTCTTCGGCAAGGGCCTCGAGGTCATCTGCCGCCACAGGGCCGTCGGCAGCTTCTACCGCCGCTATCAGGAATACTGCACCGAGGGCCAGGAGCCCCCCGCCTACGTCGAGACGACCTTCAAAAACGACGCGCTGGGCGATCCCCTCGTCACGAAGGACGGCCTCATCGTCCTCGGCATCATGACCGCCGAGCAGTATGACGATATCCGCGACATGACCAAGAAGATCACGCAGATCGTCGCCGACGACCTCAAGGAAAAGGGCCTCGACCTCTACGACATCAAGTTCGAGTACGGCTACGACGCCGACGGCAAGGTCATGCTCATCGACGAGATCGCCTCCGGCAACATGCGCGTCTATAAGAACGGCGAGTACATCGACCCGATGACCCTCTCCGAGCTCTTCTTCGCCGCGAAGTAAAAAAGCGTAAGCTGCGGCCCCCGCCGACCCGGCGGGGGTCGTTTTTGCGTTTTATGCCGGAAAAGAGTGCGCATTACAGCACGTGGGCAAGATGCTTGAGGACGGCCCTGATCTTCGCTACGGACGCGGGGTCCGGGCGCCCGTCCGGGGCGAGGTATGCCGTCTTATTGACCTCGACCATGACAGAAACGAGGTCCGCGTCCGTTTCTCCGGAGAGCACGCAGTCGGGGACCATCGAGCCGGAGTAGGGGTAATTGAAGGCGGAGGAAAAACCCGCGGACCGGAACGCGCGCAGGACCAGATCCCGCTTGCGCGGCGGGAGAAAGCGGTCCCCGCCGACGCAGACGTCCGGGAGAGGCCTCCGGTCAGGGACGAGCTCCTTGACCAGTATGAGCTCGGAGAAGCTGTGAAGGTCGAAAAGCAGGGCCCGTCCGCGCAGACCGCGGACAGAGGAATCGAGCCTTTCGTGGTGGGCGCGGTAGTATCTGAGGGTATCTGCCCGCAGCCCCGCGTCGACGCGCTTGATGACCGCCCCGCTGAAGCTTTTTTCGTAGCAATAGCCCATGCCGTAAGCGTCCATGGGCTCCGTGCCGTCCGTGAAGCGCTCGACGTCGCAGAGCAGGCGGCTGACCTCGAAAACGACCGCTTTGTGCGGCACGTCCGGGGGAATGAAGGCACGCGCCGCCGTGTCGCGCATGACGCGGTGATGATCCATAAACGCGTCGAAAGGGATGCATACCGATCCGAGAAGCTCGCGAGGGAACGTGTTCCCGTCGTGAGGCACGTGAAAGATCACGGTCTTGTCCATGAAAAAACGCTCCTTGTGAGAGAGATCCCATAAAGAGCGCAAAAAAACAGCCCCATCGTTCGATGGGACTGCACGATATTCCCGCCCATCGGTCAAGCTTTAGCACCTTGCCCCGCGGGCAGGTTGCTGTGCGGTCATCGAGCTTGTCTCTCGCGCACTCTTTATGGTTCGATATAGATTTGTTCTGGCGAATGCTTCATCCGCTATTTGGCCACTCCGCCGTTCTTGCGGAGCGCCCGCCCGATGATCAGCTGCTGGATCTCGCTGCTGCCGTCCATGATGGAGAGCATTCTGGAGGCCATCAGCGCTCGCGCCGGATAGCCGTCCCGGTAGAGCCCCGTGCCGCCGTGGAGCTGCACGCAAAGGCCGGCCGCCTCCTGTGCGACCGCAGGACCGAGCAGTTTGTTCTTCGCGGCAAAAAGCGAGTAATCTTCGTCCTTGGCATCGAGTTTTTCCGCAGCCGTATAGAGCAGCTGCCTGGCAGCTTCGATCTTTGCATCGAGCGTGGCCAGTTCGAACTGGAGTGATTCCTTGTCGAGAAGCGCACTGCCCATCGACTCGCGTTCCCGCAGGAACGATACGGTTTCATCAAGCGCCCGCTGCGCCAGACCGATCGCCACCGCCGGGACGAACACACGCG
>JAEFAK010000242.1 GCA_016287555.1 Oscillospiraceae bacterium | reverse complement strand
GCTTAGGCTCCTGCTTCGGAGCGGGAGCGGGTTCAGGCTTTGGCTCCTGCTTCGGTTCGGGCTTGGGCGCTGGAGCGGGCGTTTCCGCGCGAGGGGCGGGGACGAAGCCGGGCTCGTCGCGCCAGTCGGCCAGCCGCAGCAGGCAGAGCTCGGCCTCCAGCCTTCTGTCCGGCGCGCGCTCAAGCTCGCGCAGCGCCGCCGAGAGCTCCTCCGAGCCGCGAAGCAGCGCTTCGCGCCCGGCCGAGGCCGCGAGGGACTTTATCTCCCGCGCGTCGAAGCCGCCGGACATGAGCGCCGAGCCCATGTTCAGCTTTTCCAGCAGCAGGTCGCGGTGGAGCGTCAGCAGCTGGCGCAGGACGGCGCCGAGGTCCTTCCCGTCGGCATAGAGCCGCTCCGCGACGGCCACGGCCGAGGCCGCGTCGCCGCCGGAAACGGCGGAATAGAGCTCAAGTATCTCGTCGCCCGTCGCGTCGCCTATTATCTCGCGCACGCGGTCGAGCGTGATGACGTCGGGTCCGGAGCACTGGTCGAGCAGGGATACGCCGTCGCGCAGCGCGCCGTCGGCCAGCCTTGCGAGCGCGGAGGCGGCCGCGGGCTCGAGCCCGAAGCCCTCCCCGGCGGCTATCGTCTGCAGGCGGGCGGCTATCGCCTCGGGCGAGATGCGCCTGAAGGCGTAGCGCTGGCAGCGGGAGAGTATCGTCGCGGGGACCTTGTGCAGCTCCGTCGTGGCGAGGATGAAGATGAGGTGCTCGGGCGGCTCCTCGAGTATCTTCAGCAGCGCGTTGAACGCCGCCGTCGAAAGCATGTGCACCTCGTCGACTATGTAGACCCTGTACTTCGCCGCCGTCGGCGCGTAGACGGCCTCCTCGCGCAGCGCGCGGACGTTGTCGACGCTGTTGTTGGAGGCGGCGTCCATCTCCGTGACGTCGAGGATAGACCCGTTCTCGATGCCGAGGCAGGTCGGGCACTTGTTGCACGGATTGCCGTTGACGGGCGCTTCGCAGTTGACCGCGCGGGCGAGTATCTTCGCGCAGGTGGTCTTGCCCGTGCCGCGCGTGCCTATGAAGAGATAGGCGTGCGAGAGCCGGCCCGACGTTATCTGCCGGGTCAGCGTGGTCGTTATGTGCTCCTGACCGACGACGTCGTCGAACGTCTGCGGCCTCCATTTTCGATAGAGCGCGGTATAGGCCATCGGGAAACTCCTTAAAATAAAACGACCCTCGGACATGTACGGCGCGGCCGCGCACCGGCCTTTGGGGTACACGATACATCCGTTTGACGCGCAGCCTGCTCGGGATCGGCTCCCTCGCGGCACACGAAAGATGCCGCTTAATGCTGCTCGGTCTCCCGCCTGACATGGTTCACGGGCTTTCGTTGCGCGAGACCGGTCCGTCATCGCCTCTTACGCGCCAGCAGACGACACATCGCGAGACCGGGGGCCGGAATTCGCCCCTGCTGTAGCGGATTGCAGGTACAGGGCACCGCTGACTCCCCGGTTAGCGCGGCCCTGCCGTACACGTCCGATAGGGTCGGAAGCTATTATATATTATTCTCCGCTCCAAATCAAGAGTTTTGCTTCGCGCGCGGGCGCTCCGGGCAGGGCGGGGCACGGTATTTTCTGTTGACCGCGGCGGCGGATTGATATATACTAATCAGATAATAGGGATAATATGCACACGGCGCCTGCCGGGCGGACCGGCTCGCGCTCAAAGAGGTATTTTTATGAAATATGATATAGCCTTCATAGGCGTCGGCAAGATGGGCGGCGCGGTCTGCGCCGGAGCCTGCCGCGCCTTCGGGCCGGAAAAGGTCGCCGCCTTCGTGCGCGATCCGGCCAGACGCCCCGCGATAAGGGAGCAGTACGGCTGCGCCGCCGTGGATTCGGCCGCCGAGGCCGCCCGCGAGGCCGCGGTAGTCGTCCTCTGCATGAAGCCGCACCAGATAAAGGCCGCGGCGGAGGAGCTCGCGCCCGTCCTCGCGGAGAGGGGCGAGCCCGCCGCGCTGGTCAGCATAGCCGCTGGGGTGACGCTTGAAAAGCTCCGCGAATACACCTCGCCGGCCCAGCCGCTTGCTCGCGTCATGCCCAATCTTCCCGCGCTCATCGGCCGCGGCATGATGCTCTGGTCGCCGCAGGGCCTCTCCGCCGAGGCCGAGGCCGCCGTCGTGCGCTGGCTCTCCGCCTGCGGGACGGTGCGGAAGATAGACGAGAAGCTAATGGACGCCGGATCCGCGACAGCCGCCTGCTCGCCCGCCTTCGCCGCGATGTTCATCGAGGCGCTGGCCGACGGGGGCGTGCTTGCCGGGCTCTCCCGCGCCGACGCGGTGACGCT
>JAEFAK010000036.1 GCA_016287555.1 Oscillospiraceae bacterium | reverse complement strand
CTCTGGACCTATTTCGGCTATCCCACCTCCACCTATGAGGGCGTCAACGTCGAGGTCATGCGCTACCGCAACGGCGCGAGCATGGCAAAGGCGGATATGGAGGCCGGCATAGCGCAGGACATAGACTACGTCTCCGGCGTGCCCGATTCCGGGACGCCTCACGCCATTGGCTACGCCAACGCAAGCGGCAAGCATTTTGCCAGACCTTTCATCAAATACACGCCGACCTGGCCGCGCAGCTTCATGCCGACAAATCAGGCCGAGCGCAACAGAGTCGCCAAGATGAAGCAGATCCCCGTCCACGAACTCATCGAGGGGCGCAAGCTCCTCTTCGTCGACGACAGCATCGTGCGCGGCACGCAGCTTCGCGAGACGGTCGACTTCCTCTATGAAAACGGCGCGGATGAGGTGCATATGCGCTCGGCATGTCCGCCCATCATGTATGCGTGCAAATATCTCAATTTCTCCACGAGCAAATCCGAGATGGAGTTCATCGCCCGCCAGACGGCGGAGGAACTCGAGGGCGAGGAAAGCCGCTCCCATCTCGACGAATACAGCGACGGGACGACCGAGCGCGGCAAGGCCATGCGCTGCGCCATATGCAAGAAGCTCGGCTTCTCTTCCCTTGAATATCAATCTCTCGAAGGTCTGCTCAACGCGATAGGTCTCGATCCGGACAGCGTCTGCACCTATTGCTGGACCGGAAAAGAATAATTTACGGAGGTTCAACATGTCTGAATCGTTTTCCGACAGCTACGCCGCCGCAGGCGTAGACGTTACCGCGGGCTACAAGGCCGTCGAGCTCATGAAAAAGCACGTCGAGAGGACGCAGACCCCGGAGGTCATGTCCTCCATCGGCGGCTTCGGCGGCATGGTGCTGCCCGATCTGACCGGGATCAGCGAGCCCGTCCTCGTTTCGGGGACGGACGGCGTCGGCACAAAGCTGAAGATAGCGTTCCTTGCCGACAGGCACGATACCGTCGGCATAGACTGCGTCGCGATGTGCGTCAACGACATAGCGTGCTGCGGCGCGCGCCCGATGTTCTTCCTCGACTACATCGCCTGCGGCAAGAACAAGCCCGAGCGCATCGCCGAGATAGTCTCCGGCGTCGCGGAGGGCTGCGTGCGCGGCGGCTGCGCCCTCGTGGGCGGCGAGACTGCCGAGATGCCGGGCTTCTACTCCGAGGACGAATATGACATAGCCGGCTTCGCGGTCGGCGTAGTGGACAAAAAGCGCATGATAGACGGAAGCGCCATAGCAGACGGCGACATCATCATCGGCCTCGCTTCGACGGGCGTCCATTCCAACGGCTTCTCCCTCGTCAGAAAGCTGCTCGACGTCGAAAACGCCGACCTCAAGGAATATCTCCCCGAGCTCGGCTGCTCTCTCGGCGAAGAGCTCCTCAAGCCCACCCGCATCTACTGCAGGACGGTCACGACCCTCGTGGACAAGCTCGGCATAAACGTCCACGGCATGTGCCATATAACGGGCGGCGGCTTCTATGAGAACGTTCCCCGCATGCTGCCGGACGGCATCCGCGCCGTCATCTCCCCGAGCGGCGCTCCCGTACCGCCGATATTCAATCTTCTTCAGGAGCGCGGCGGCATAGACACCCGCGAGATGTACAACACCTTCAACATGGGCATCGGATACATGCTCGCCGTCGACAGAAGCGACGCGGGCGACGTCATGGACGCTCTCGTCAAATGCGGCGAGAGGCCCTACGTCCTCGGAAGCTGCGTCAGCGGCGAGAAGGGAGTCGAGCTCAAATGGTAAAGACCGTCGTGCTCGTCTCCGGCGGCGGGACGAACCTGCAGGCCATCCTCGATTCGCTCGCCGACGGCCGCATAAAAAACTGCGAGATAGCCGCGGTCGTCTCCTCGTCCCCCGACGCATACGCGCTCACAAGGGCGGAAAAAGCCGGCGTCCCGACCAGAGTCGTCGACGTCAGGGAATATCCCGACAGGCAGAAGTATACCGACGCGATCGAGCGCGTCTGCCGCGAGGCCGGCGCGGAGCTCATCGTCCTCGCGGGCTTCCTCTACGTGCTCTCCCCCAGCTTTTCCGAGACCTACGAAAACAGGGTCATAAACATCCACCCCGCCCTCATCCCCTCCTTCTGCGGCAACGGAGCCTACGGGCTGCGAGTTCACAAGAAGGCGCTCGCCTACGGCGTGAAGGTCAGCGGCGCGACCTCGCACTTCGTCGTCGCGGAGGCCGACGCAGGGCCGATTATCCTGCAAAAAGCCGTCAAAGTGGAGGAAGATGACACTCCCGAAGCGCTTCAGCGCCGCATAATGGAGCAGGCGGAGTGGAAAATACTCCCCGAGTCGATTTCGCTGTTCTGCCAGGGGCGCCTCGTCGTCGAAGGCAGACGCGTCAGGATACTACCGGAGGTAAATGAGAAATGAAAATAACCGAAGCTCTCAAGGGCAATTCCTATCCCGGCCGCGGCGTCGCCATCGGGACAAGCTCCGACGGCAGGAAGGGGCTCATCGTCTATTTCATCATGGGCCGCAGCGTCAACAGCCGCAACCGCGTCTTCGTTCCCGACGGGGAGGGCATCCGCACAGAGGCCTTCGACCCCGCCAAGCTCTCCGATCCCTCGCTGATAATCTACTCCCCCGTCCGTCGCATAAACGGCGCCACGATAGTCACCAACGGCGACCAGACCGACACGATATACGATTTTCTCGCCCGCGGCGAGACCTTTGAGGCCGCGCTGCGCACGCGCACCTTCGAGCCCGACGGCCCGAACTTCACGCCGAGGATCTCTGGCGTCCTCTATCCCGACGGCGGATACGCGCTGAGCATACTCAAATCCGGCGATCCCGAGGGGAAGACCGTCCTGCGCGAATTCTTCGACTATCCCGACGCGGCTGCCGGAAGGGCGCGCCTTATCCACACCTACGTCGGCGACGGCTCTCCGCTGCCCTCCTTCAAGGGCGAGCCGAAGGAAGTCGAAATGGACGAGGACTGCCCGGAGAAGCTCGCCGAGGCAGTCTGGAACGCGCTCGATAAGGATAACCGCGTCTCTCTCTACGCCGCCGCGGTCGAACTCGCGACGGGCGAGATAAAGAGCGCGATAATCAACGCCAATAAGTAAACAGAGGTACGATAAATGAAAGAGCTCGAACTCAAATACGGGTGCAACCCCAATCAGAAGCCCTCTCGCATTTTCATAGACGGAGAGCTTCCCGTCACCGTTCTCAACGGAAGACCCGGCTACATCAACTTCCTCGACGCCCTCAACTCCTGGCAGCTCGTCACCGAGCTTTCGGCGGCGACGGGGCTTCCCGCAGCGGCGAGCTTCAAGCACGTCAGCCCTGCGGGCGCGGCCGTCTATTCTCCGCTCAGCGACGTCATGAAGAAGATATACTTCGTCGAGGATCTTGAGCTTACCCCCATGGCGAGCGCATACGCCCGCGCCCGCGGAGCAGACCGCATGAGCTCCTACGGCGACTGGGCCGCCCTCTCCGGCGTCTGCGACGAGGCCACCGCGCGCATCCTCTCGCGCGAAGTCTCCGACGGCGTCATCGCCGCGGGCTATACCGACGAGGCGCTGGCCATCCTCAAGCGCAAGAAGAAGGGCAACTACAACGTAGTTCAGATGGACCCGTCCTATCGTCCCGCTCCCATCGAGCACAAGGACGTCTTCGGCATAACCTTCGAGCAGGGCCGCAACGAACTCAAGATAGGTCCCGAGCTTTTCTCCAATATCGTCACGA
Organism: Oscillospiraceae bacterium; assembly: GCA_016287555.1. Classification (GTDB taxonomy): domain Bacteria; phylum Bacillota; class Clostridia; order Oscillospirales; family Oscillospiraceae; genus RGIG7949. The sequence continues at coordinate 8,939 of JAEFAK010000036.1, read as the reverse complement.
AAAATAAGGACCTGCCGCCCGAGGCGATCCGCGATCTCACCGTTGCGATGATCACGCTCAAATACACGCAGTCCAATTCCGTCTGCTACGTCAAGGACGGTCAGGCGATAGGCGTCGGCGCTGGCCAGCAGTCCCGCATACACTGCACGAGGCTCGCCGGGAGCAAGGCGGACAACTGGTATCTCCGCCAGCATCCCGCCATCCTCGCCCTCCCCTTCCGCCCCGGCATCAGCCGCCCCGACAGGGACAACACGATCGACGTCTTCATCTCCGAGGACTATATGGACATCCTCAACGAATGGGAAAAATACTTCACCGAAAAGCCCGAGCCTCTCTCCCGCGAGGAGAAGCGCCGCTGGCTCGACACCAATACCAACGTCGCGCTCGGCTCGGACGCCTTCTTCCCCTTCGGGGACAATATCGAGCGCGCCCATAAGAGCGGCGTGGCCTACGTCGCCGAGCCGGGCGGCTCGATACGCGACGACAACGTCATCGAGGTCTGCGACAAGTACAACATCGCGATGGCGTTCACGGGGATTCGCCTGTTCCACCATTAATCGCTGACAGCGGAGGTATCCGATATGAAGGTTCTCGTAATAGGCTCCGGCGGCCGCGAGCACGCGGTCTGCGCCGCGCTCAGAAAGAGCCCGCGCGTCACGGAGCTCCTGTGCGCGCCGGGCAACGGCGGCATATCCCAGATAGCCGAATGCGTCCCCGTCAAGGCGACGGATATAGAGGGCGTCGTCGCGCTGGCTAAAGAGCGCGGCGTCGATTACGTCGTCGTAACGCCCGATGATCCCCTCGCTCTCGGCATGGTCGACGCGCTGGAGGCGGCAGGCATCCGCGCCTTCGGTCCGCGCGCCAACGCCGCCGTCATCGAGGCGAGCAAGGTTTTTTCAAAATCGCTCATGAAGAAATACGGCATCCCGACGGCGAAATGGGAGAGCTTTGACGATATGCCGGCCGCCCTCGCCTACCTTCGCAAGGTCGGAGCGCCAATCGTCGTCAAGGCCGACGGACTTGCTCTCGGCAAGGGCGTCGTCGTCGCGGAAACTCTCGACGAGGCCGAGGACGCCGTGCGCTCCATGATGCAGGACAAGAAGTTCGGCGAATCCGGCGCGCGCGTCGTTATTGAGGAGCGCATGACCGGTCCTGAGCTCACCGTTCTCTGCTTTACCGACGGCAAGACGATAGTCCAGATGCCCTCCTCGCGCGACCATAAGCGCGCCTATGACGACGACAAGGGCCCGAACACCGGCGGCATGGGCGCATTCTGCCCCGTCGCCGACTATACGCCGGAGCTTGCCGAGCGCTGCATGAAGGAGATATTCACCCCGACGATAAACGCCATGAACGTCGAGGGGCGCACCTTCAAGGGCGTCATCTACTTCGGCCTTATGCTCACGCCCGACGGCCCCAAGGTCGTCGAATACAACGCCCGCTTCGGCGATCCGGAGACGCAGCCCGTCCTCTCTCTGCTTGAAACGGACCTTCTCGACATCTTCGAGGCGGTAACGGACGAGAGACTCGCGGACATCGACGTGAAGTGGAAGAAGGCCTGCGCCTGCTGCGTCGTCATCGCGAGCGGCGGCTATCCCGTCTCCTACAAGTCCGGCTATGAGATATTCGGGCTCGACGAGGCCGGCAGGACGGCGACTGTGTTCCACGCCGGAACGAAGACCGAAAACGGGAAGTTCTATACCTCCGGCGGCCGCGTGCTCGGCGTCACCGCCGTCGCTGAGACCATGGAGGGCGCCGTGAAAACGGCCTACGCCGCGGCGGACAAGATCTCCTTCGAGAATATGCACATGCGCCGCGACATCGCCAAGAGCGCTTTCCGGTCCAAATGACCGCGTGGCTTAAAAAGCATCTTTTCCTCAATATCGTAAGACTTGCCTGCATCGCCGCCATGGCGGCGCTGCTCGTCTTTTCGCGCTCCGGCGGAGAGAAGCGACCGCTCTACTTTATCGTGACGTTCGTCTTCCTGTTTCTGCCGGAGCTCGTTTCTCTCGTTCTGAAGGTCGACCCGCCCGACGCGCTCTCCGTCGTATACGTCCTGATGCTCTTTTTCGCGAACATACTCGGGGAGCTCATCGAGCTTTACCTTTCCGTATCGCTGTGGGACGCGGCGCTTCACCTCGTCGCGGGCTTCTTTCTCGCGCTGACGGGATGCTCATTCGTCGAGATCCTTTCGGAGAACAGATCAAAGCCGCTGCTTTCTTTTCTTTTCGCGCTGACGTTTTCGGTATTCATCGGCCTGCTCTGGGAGTTTTTCGAGTATTTCATGGACTGCGTGTTCCGCTACGACATGCAGAAGGACACTCTCATTTCGCGCGTCAGCTCCATCCTGCTCGACCCGAACGGGACGAACACCTCCGTCACCGAGGAGATAAAAAGCGTCGTCATAAACGGCAATGCGTGGCCCGGCTATATCGATATCGGTCTGCACGATACCATGTCGGACATGCTTATAGCGACGGCGGGCGGACTGATCGGCGCGATATGCTGCCATATAAACGCGCGTGACCCGAGGCGTTTTCGCTTTGTCCGTTCGTTTTTCATGAAGAAAAAGCAAAAATGAACCCCGCGGAGGTCTTGACATGGACATCCACAACATCGACACCGTCTCATTCGACCGGGAGGCGAACGCGCTCGTCATCATAGACCAGACGCTGCTGCCCGGCGAGGTCCGCCTGCTCCCGCTGACGGATCGGGACTCGATATTTGAGGCGATACGCTACCTTCGCGTCCGCGGAGCGCCGGCGATAGGCGCGGCCGCGGCCGTCGGGCTCGCTGTGCTCGCCGCGAGGCGAGCTCCCTCCTCGCTTGAAGCGCTTAAAGAAGACGTCAAAGAGGACAGCGCCTTTCTCGCCTCCGCGAGGCCGACGGCGGTCAATCTCTTCTGGGCGCTCGCGCGCATGGAAAAGGCTCTCGACCATGATTTCAGCTCCGTCGAAGAGGCGCTTGAGGCCCTGCGGAGCGAGGCCGAAAGCATCATTGCAGAGGACGTCGAGACCTGCCGCCGCATCGGGGAAAACGGGCTCACCCTCCTGCGCGGCGGCATGGGCGTGCTGACCCACTGCAACGCGGGAAAGCTCGCTACTATCAAATACGGAACGGCGACGGCGCCCATGTACCTCGCCCTTGAGCGGGGCATGAAGCTGCGCATATACGCCGACGAGACGCGCCCGCTCCTGCAGGGAGCACGGCTCACGGCCTACGAGCTCTCGGCTGCCGGCGCGGACGTTACGCTCCAGTGCGACGATATGGCGGCTTCCGCCATGGCCGAGGGGCTGATAGATATCGTCATCACCGGAGCCGACCGCATAGCCGCCAACGGCGACGCGGCCAACAAGATCGGTACTCTGGGGCTTGCCGTGCTGGCAAAGCACTACGGCATCCCCTTCTATATCGCGGCTCCCTTCTCGACGATAGATCTCGCGACGCCGGACGGCTCCGGGATAAAAATAGAGCAGCGGGACGCAAGCGAGGTAACGGAGCTCTGGTATGCCAGGCGCATGGCGCCGGAGGGCGTCAAGGTCAGAAATCCGGCCTTCGACGTCACCGACCACTCGCTCATAACGGGCATAATAACCGAAAGAGGCGTCGCGCGCCCGGACTATCTGACGAGTCTGCGCACGCTCGCGGAGGAATGAAATGGCTGACCTCGACGGCGGGATAAGATTCATAAAGGGCATAGGCGAAAAGAAGGCCAAGGATCTCTCGAAGCTGGGCATCAACACGCTTCGGGACCTGCTTGGCTACTTTCCGCGCGATTATGAGGACCGTACCGCCGTCAAGCGCATTGCCCGCGTCGAGGAGGGCGAGCGCGTCTGCATACTTGCCTCCGTCGTGACGGCTCCATCGCTGGCGCGGATAAGGCGCGGACTCGATATCGTCAAGTTCCGCGTTTCGGACGGCAGCGGAAGCGCGACCGTCACCTTTTTCAATCAGAGCTGGCTGAAGGACAAATTCCGGCCCGGCGAGGATTACTATTTTTACGGCAAATTCACCCGCTCCGGGGCTTATCTCAACCTCCCCTCGCCCGAATACGAGAAGTTCGGCGCGGAGGGCTCCGAGACGGGCGTGATAGTACCGATCTACAGGCTCACCTCAGGCATAAGCAACAAGTTCCTGCTCTCTGCGATCAGGCAGGGCATCGAATCCGCGCCGGACCCCTTCCCCGAGGTCATCCCCGAAAGCGTGCGCCGCGCCTTCGATCTGCCGCACGCGGGCTGGGCATACAGGGAGATACACCGCCCGACGGACATGGAGTCCGTCGCTTCCGCGAGACGGCGCTTCGTTTTCGAGGAGCTTTTCGTCCTCGCGACGGCGTTCGGAGCCATCAAGCACAGAGAACGCGAATACTCCGGGCACGTCATAACGCCGCGCGATATAGATGGTTTCAAGCTGCCGTTCGAGCTCACGGGCGCGCAGAAAAAGGCCGCGGCCGAGCTCATGGAGGATATGGGCTCCGGAAGAGTCATGACGAGGCTCCTGCAGGGCGACGTCGGCTCCGGCAAGACAGCCGTCGCCGCGATATGCATATGGGCGGTATGCTCCGAGGGGCTTCAGTCGGCTTTCATGGCGCCGACGGAGATACTCGCCGAGCAGCATTTCCATACGCTTTCCGGCATGCTTGCTCCCTACGGGTTCAAGACCGTCCTCCTGACGGGCTCGATGAAGGCCGCCGAAAGGCGCGCCGCTCTCGCCGCCATCGCCACGGGAGACGCCGACCTCGTCGTCGGCACGCACGCGATCATATCCGACAACGTCGATTTCAGATCGCTCGCCCTCGTCGTTACCGACGAGCAGCACCGCTTCGGTGTACGCCAGCGCGCAGCGCTCTCGGAAAAGGGCGACAAGCCGCACGTCCTCGTAATGTCGGCCACGCCCATCCCCCGTACGCTCGCGCTGATAATCTACGGCGATCTCGACGTCAGCATTCTGGGCGAGATACCCAGCGGAAGGCAGAAGGTCGACACCTTCGTCGTCGGTGAGGAGATGCGCGAGAGGATAAACAAATTCATCAGAAAGCAGGTCGAGGAGAGCCATCAGGTCTTCATCGTCTGCCCGATGATAGAGGAAGACGAGACGCAGAACGCGGCAGCCGTCAAAAAATACGCCGAGGAGCTGAAAAGCGAGGTCTTCCCCGATCTGCGCGTCGATCTGCTCCACGGGAAGATGAGGCCCGCCGACAAGGAGGCCGTCATGGCCCGATTTGCGGGCGGTGAGAGCGATATCCTCGTCTCGACCACGGTCGTCGAGGTCGGCGTCGACGTCCCGAACGCGACGCTGATGGTCATAGAAAACGCCGAGCATTTCGGGCTGTCGCAGCTTCACCAGCTCCGCGGGCGCGTCGGGCGAGGCAAAGCGAAGAGCTACTGCGTGCTCTTCAATCAGGGCGGAGCGGAGGCCGAGGAGCGGCTCAACGTCCTGAAAAACACGAACGACGGCTTCAAGATCTCCTCGGAGGACCTGCGGCTCCGCGGTCCGGGCGACTTTTTCGGGTCGAGGCAGCACGGCCTTCCTGAGATGCGCCTTGCCGACCTGCGGGGCGATATGGAGACGCTCTCCGCCGCGCAGAAGCAGGCAGAGCTCGTCCTGCGCGACGATCCGGAGCTCGCGCTGCCCGAGCATGCGGAGCTTCGCCGCCGCGTGCAGGCGCTTCAGAACGTCAGTCTGTCATAGTCTCCCCGCAGCGCTCCAGCAGGTACAGGAGCAGGTCTGGTGTCAGCTCAGCTTCATACAGGAAATTGAAGACCTTGCAGACGACCTGCGGGTCCCAGCCGTAGCCGTAAACATAGCGCTCGAGCGCAGCTTTTTTCTCTCCTTCCGGCATCATATCACCGCATTTCGACTTTTTCTCCATCATAGCGCGGAGCTCCCGCGAAAGCGGTCGGCTTTTGTCGCGCAGAAAAAGACGGGCGAAAAAGAAAAGCTTTAATTGACAAACCCGCGTATATATGCTAATATGGCGAGTGCTCGGCTCCGTGGAGAAGTACCCAAGAGGCCGAAGGGGCTCCCCTGCTAAGGGAGTAGTACGCGATGAGCGTAGCATGGGTTCAAATCCCATCTTCTCCGCCATGAAAAGACCTCTTTTGGACGCCAAAAGAGGTCTTTTCCATTATTAATTCTGATCTTATCATCGGAGAAGGCTTTATGATCATTCCCGTCGACAAGTCGAATATCAGGCAGGCGGCGGCCGTTCATTCGGCGTCGTGGCAGGAATCTCACCGCGCCTTCTACGCGCCGGATATCGTCGCCCGACACACCCCGGAGCGGCAGGAGAAGTACATCTCGGACAAGATGAGCACAGGAAGCAGGTTTTATATGCTCGTTGAGAGCGGTCCTGTCGGGATCGTCTCCGTCTGCGGCAGCCTCATAGAAGACCTCTATGTTCTCCCGGAGATGCAGGGCAAGGGGTACGGCACAAGGCTTCTGAGCTTCGCGGTCGGCCAATGCTCAGGCAAACCATCGCTGCTGATACTCGAAAACAATCACAGTGCAAAAAGGCTTTACCTGAAAGCCGGATTCAGGGAGACCGGAAGGATCGTCTCTTCGCCCAACGGGCTCGACGAGATAGAACTCGCGCTGCAGGAAAAGCCGCTGAACGGAGGAAACACAATGAACGGAAAAGATTTCATAATACGCCCGGAAAGGCCGGAGGACTACGGCGCTGTCGAATACCTGATCAGGGAGTCCTTCTGGAACGTATACAGGCCCGGCTGCCTGGAGCACTATGTCATACACGTCCTGCGCGGCGACCCCGCATTCATAAAGGAGCTTGACTTCGTAATGGAAAAGGACGGAAAGATCATCGGCCAGAACATGTTCATGAAGACTGTCATCAACGCCGACGACGGCAGGGACGTAGACGTGCTGACGATGGGGCCTATCTGCATCACGCCCGAGCTCAAGCGAAAGGGCTACGGGAAGCAGCTTCTCGACTACTGTCTCGAGAGAGCGGCCGAGATGGGGTTCGGCGCCGTCCTGTTTGAGGGGAACATCAAGTTTTACGGGACGTGCGGGTTCGACTACTCGCGCAATTTCGGCATAAGATACCACGATCTGCCCGAGGGAGCCGACTCGTCCTTCTTTCTCTGCAAAGAGCTTATCCCCGGCTATCTGAAAGGCGTCACAGGCGTATATCAGACGCCACGCGGGTACTATGTGGACGAAGCGGAGGCAGAGGAGTTCGACAAGGGCTTCCCGCCCAAGGTCAAGCTGAAGCTGCCCGGACAGCTCGATCGCTGAAAAGAGAATAAGGGAAGGGCTCCCTTGGGAGCTCTTCCCTTGCTTTTTTGTTTTCAGCCGACCGGCTTGATCGCCTCGATACGGCGTATCAGGTCTCTTATGCGGGCGGCGTCCTTCTTGCGCTGGGCGGCGTCCGGAAGGGTCTTTACGGAGCGATGCAGCAGCTCGCCGAAAGCTTCGACAAGATCCCGCTCGGAGACTTCTGCGGCGCGGCACGGCTCGCCCGCGCGGACGAGCAGCGCGCGGTAGCTCTCCTTGACGCCGGCGTAGTCGAGGTCCCTGTCCTTTTCGTCCATGATGACGAGATGGTAGTTGGGAACGTGATCGAGGTACCAGAGGATATTTCTCAGATGGAGCACATACCGCTCTGCCGTATAGGCGCACTGCTGAGCGCCGAAAGCGACGGCTATGGGCATATTCACCTTTCCTTCGGCCACGTCCTCGGGCTGATCGAGATAGATGACGTCAGTGATCGGGTGATCCTTGACGACCTCGTTGAAGGCGTTTATACGTCCCGTGCAGCTCTCGATGAAAAGCCTCTGCGCCTCCGGCGTCTCCATTTTAACGGTGCTTGCCACAGAGGCGGGCATCGTTACCGTCGAGAGGCAGTTGGTGCGCTGGATACCGGCAAGAGGCGAGGCCTCAAATTCGATAAAGCGCGCGGCAAACTGACCGGGCATCTGGGACATGTCGTAGACCGTCATGTGCGGCGTGCACATAGCGAGAAAATCTCCGAACTCGTCGTCGAGCGAGTCGGCAACGTCCGGATCCTTGATGAAAAACGTCACTCGGCTGGAAACGAAGCGCCCCGTCGACATCGAGAGGACGGCGCATTTGCCGCGCGAGACTATGAGCGTCCTGCGGTAGACTGCGTCGCGAAGGCGCGGATAATAGTAAGACGTCGCGTGCCCGGAGAGATAAAACGGGAGCCAGCGGTAACGCAGAGAGGCGAAGGTATAGTCAAGGTCATTCGTCGTGCCGACTATACGCCGGCAGGTGAAGCCGCGCCTTTCGAGCTCGTTCATATACTCCTGGAGCTTGATGAGGAAGTCGGGATCGGATTCGAGCCATTCAAGGCTCTCGTCACAGCTGAGGTCGATCTGCTGAGGCTCCTTCTGCTCGAGCATGTAGCCGAGGAAGGCGTATACGGCGGCACGCTTCCCGGAATCCCCGTAATAGACGAAAACGTCGCCCTTTCTCTCCCCGGAAGCGCTCTCCGCGGCAAGCTCCGTGCCGCTTGTGTGCGTGACACCGAGCGAGCGGTAGTTTCGAAGATACAGCTCTGCCTTCTCGCCGCTGTCCTCGACAGTGCCGATGAGCCACTCCGTCAGGATAACGGCGAGCACGCTCTGCTCGACAGGCAGCCGCAGCGGGGGCCTCCCGAGAGCCTCGGCCAGCGCGGAGCGCTGATAATCGAGCTTGATCTGCGAGGCAAAATGGGTAGCCATGATGCGGATATATTCTCCGTTGCCGGGAACTCCGCGCGCCCCGCTGCGCATACGGCTTATCTGCGACTGGTGGATGCTGAGCAGATCGCCGAGCTGCTTATTGGTCGTATTGGTGAGCTTGATGAGGAAATTCAGCTTATCTGCAAATACCATTACTATCACCCGTACTGATTATACACACTTCGTGCGCAAAATGCAATAATGACGGCACATTTCGTGCCGCAAGTCAGTTTT
>JAEFAK010000241.1 GCA_016287555.1 Oscillospiraceae bacterium | reverse complement strand
AGCAGGTCCTTTATTCTTTCCCTGATGTGTAACACATCATTGACAAACCCAAAAGGTATTTTTTCATTATTTGCCAATCCGCCGTCTTCAGAGGTCCATACTCTCCTGTCCGAGATAGGCGATGCCGAGATGTTCGTATGCTCGGCGTGTGGCGCATCTTCCCCGCGGAGTGCGTGTGATGAAACCCTGCTGAAGAAGATAAGGTTCGTACATGTCCTCGATAGTCACTGATTCCTCGTTGATCGTCGAGGCAAGAGTCTCGAGACCGACGGGGCCTCCGCCGTAATTGCGGATTATGCTCTCCAGAAGACGTCGGTCAACCGAGTCGAGGCCGAGTCCGTCTATCTCGAGCTGGTTGAGAGCCTCGTCTGCCAGTGCGCGCGTGATAACGCCGTCAGCCCTCACTTCAGCGAAGTCGCGAACGCGTTTGAGCAGTCTGTTCGCGATGCGCGGCGTGCCTCTGGAGCGCTTGGCTATCTCCTCGGCACCCTTGTCCTCTATGCCTATCCCGAGCAGTTTCGCGCTTCTTATTATGATGTGTTTGAGTTCCTCGGGGGAATAGAGCTCAAGCTTCAGAATCACTCCGAAGCGGTCTCTGAGCGGAGCTGAAAGCTGGCCGGAACGTGTAGTGGCGCCGACAAGCGTGAATTTCTTGAGTTCCAGCCTGATTGAATTGGCGGACGGACCCTGACCGATAATGATGTCGATCTCGTTGTCTTCCATGGCCGGGTAAAGGATCTCCTCGACCGATCTGTTGAGTCTGTGTATCTCGTCGACGAAAAGGATGTCCCCTTCGTTGAGGTTCGTCAGCAGCGCGGCGAGATCTCTCGGCTTCTCGATGGCGGGACCGGAGGTCTTGCGTATATTGACGCCCATCTCGTTGGCTATGATGGTGGCGAGCGTGGTCTTGCCAAGACCCGGAGGTCCGTGCAGGAGAACGTGGTCGAGCGCTTCTCCCCTGTTCTTCGCAGCCTGGATGAACACTTCGAGATTTCGTTTGGCTTTTTCCTGTCCTATGAAATCCGAGTCGGAAAGAGTCATGGGACGCAGTGAGATCTCGCCCGCGTCTTCCGGCACGAACTGCGACTCGGTCAGTCTGTTGCCGAGTTCGATCTCCTTCGAAAAATCAATACTCATTTCTTCCTCCGGTTATTTGAGCGATCTCTTGAGGATCTCCTTGATAATCTCCTCCGCTGTGAGCTTATCCGTCTCAATGGTCTTCATTGCGGCGCTTATCTCTCCGGGCGTATAGCCGAGCACCGTGAGCGCGGCGTTGACGTCCCTGACCTTCTGGCTGTCCGGAGAAGCGGACGAGGGAACCGCCGGATATATGGCGCCGTCCGTGAGCGTCTCTCCCATCTTGTCGCGAAGCTCGAGCATTATTCTCTGAGCCAGCTTCTTCCCTATCCCCGGAGCGACGGTAAGAGCCTTCTCGTTTCCGGAAACGACGGACGCGGCGAGGTCTTCAGGCGAACTAGACGACAGTATCGATATGGCGGCCTTCGGCCCGACACCGGTTATGCCTATAAGCAGCTTGAAGCATTCCAGCTCTGGCTCAGAAGCGAATCCGTAGATATCGAAAGCGTCCTCGCGCACGTTGCAGTACGTAAAGAGCTTCGCGTCATCTCCCTGATTGATGGCGGCGAGAGTCTTGAGCGTCGTATGGCAGGCGTATCCCACACCTCCGCAGTCTATTACGGCCATATACGGCCTTATGAGGGCTACACGGCCTTTCAGGTAGTAGAACATGTGTTGTTACCCCAATCTTTATATATGAGCGACGTGGCGGCTCTGGCGTGGCATATGGCTATGGCAAGCGCATCAGCCGCGTCATCCGGCTTAGGAACGGTCTCCATCTTCAGAAGGCGCTTCACCATATCCTGGACCTGTCTCTTCTCTGCGCGGCCGTATCCGACGACCGACTGCTTGACCTGAAGCGGCGTATACTCCCTGATAGGTACCCCCGCCCGCCTGCAGGCGAGAAGAAGGACTCCCCTTCCGTGAGCAACAGAGATACCGGTGGTGATATTGGTGTTGAAGAAAAGCTCCTCGATGGCGATCTCATCGGGCTTGAAAAGATCTATGAGCTGAGTCGCGTCCTCAAATATCTGGTCGAGCCTTTCCGAAAGCGGCAGTCCCGCCGGAGTAGTGATGACGCCGTATTGAATCAGAGAGAGCGACCCCTTTTCACAGCTGACTGCTCCGAAACCGACAGTCGCGATCCCGGGGTCAAAACCGAGTACAAGCATAAATCACACCGCCACAATTTCTGATATATTATTGTATCACATCGCAGCGAGGAAAACAATAAAAGGAAATAATAAAGCCTGCCGG
>JAEFAK010000240.1 GCA_016287555.1 Oscillospiraceae bacterium | reverse complement strand
TCGTACCTGCGGGAAGCGCGTCCTCCCAAAGTCTTTCCCCGGGAGGCAGCGAAGCGGCGCAGCGAGACAGATACCACGAAGCGCCGGATGAGAGGCTTTTCCGAGGGAAGAAAACCTGTAGGGGAGGGGCTTGCCCCTCCCGTTGTCTCGGAGGCGGCTCTCGGGAGGAGCAAGCCCCTCCCCTACGTTTTTATTTCCTGCATTACCTTTTCGCTCTCGACCGTCAGACCGTGCCGTCGGATGAGGTGGACATTGTCCCTCATCAGTCTCGCTGCGCTCGACACCTTCCCCTCAGGGGAAGCCTTTGGGGGAAGCTCCCCTTTGCGAGAGACGAACTATGCTATTGCGGGGCTCCCCCCTGTTGTTGTATAATGGCTCCATAAGATAAAACCGACGAAAGGAATCGTGCCATGAATCCCTATGACCGCATAGTTACGACCGCGCAGGGCAGCTTCCGCGGCGTGCCCGCCGGCAATCCGACGCAGACCATTTTCCGCGGCATCCCCTTTGCCAAGCCGCCCGTGGGCGCGCGCCGCTGGCTCTCCGCCGAGCCCGCCGAGCCCTTCGAGGGCGTGCGCGACTGCTCGCGCTTCGCTCCCATCTGCCCGCAGCGCACCTCCTTCGGCGACGATCCCGTCGCCGGCCTCATGCCCGGCAAGGCCGACCACGGCAAGGCGTTCCGCCCCGTCGAGTGGGAGCAGAACGAGGACTGCCTCTATCTCAACGTCTGGACCCCGGATATCGAGGGCAAGGCGCCCGTCATGTGCTATATCCACGGCGGCGGCTATACCAACGGCTCCAGCTACGCCGTCGATCTCGACGGCGAGGCCCTCTGCTCGCGCGGCGTGGTCGTAGTGACCATGGCGTACCGCGTCGGCGGCCTCGGCTTCTTCTCCCATCCGCAGATATCCGCCGAAAACGGCGGCCGCTCCGGCAATCAGGCCATAAGCGACGTCGTCTGCGCGCTGGAGTGGGTGCAGAAATACATCTCCGCCTTTGGCGGCGACCCCGACTGCGTGACGATCTTCGGCCAGTCCGCCGGCGGCGACATGACCAACCGCCTGCTCTGCTCGCCGCGTTCCAAGGGCCTTTTCCACCGCGCCGTCGTCCACAGCGCGGGCAGCGTCCACACCATTGAGCCCGAGCCCACCCTCGCCGAGGCCGAGGCCATAGGCGTGCGCGTCTGCGAGCATCTGGGCATGACGGTCGACGAGCTGCGCGCCCTGCCCGCCATCGAGGCGTATTCGCGCGTCAGCGCTGCCGGCTGGCAGCTCGGCGTCGGCCTGCGCCTGCTCAGCCCCGTCATCGACGGCGACTATATCTGCCGCCCGACCGTCGAGGTCCTCTGCGCCGGCGAGGAGCACGACGTCGACATCATGCACGGCGCGACCCTCGGCGACACCAACCTCTTCTCCTACGGCTATGAGTTCAACTCCCCCGACGGCATACGCCACCGCCTCGAATCCGACTGCGGTGCGCGCCTGCCCGAGGCGCTGACCCTGCTCGGGGCCGATCCCGAGGAGTCCGAGCGCCGCCGCCTCTACGTCAACAGATACTGCAACGGCCGCCTCATGGCCATGAACGAGATAAGGCGCGGCCGCAAGCCGATGCGCATCTTCTCCTTCGAGCGCCTCATGCCCGGCGACGACGCGGGCGCCTACCATGCCGCCGACCTGCTCTACGTCTTCGGGACGCTCGACCGCTGCTGGCGCTCGGCCGCCCCCAACGGCTTCATCGACGCCGACTACGCGCTCTCGCGCGCCATGGTGTCCTATTGGGCCCAGTTCGCCAAGACCGGCGACCCGAACCTCCCCGGCCTGCCCGCATGGCCTGCCTGCGAAAACGACGGCGAGACCATGATCTTTGACGAGACCGGCCCGCACGCCATGCGCTATCCCGGCGGCGAGCTCACGAGGCAGATGATAGACATCTACTTCGACGCGCTGAAAGCGAGAACGTAAGACGTTGCCCGGCAGGCCGCACCGATGAGCCCCGCGTACCGCGAATAATAACGAAGCGCCCCGTTCCGGATATCGGAACGGGGCGCTGCCTTTTTGCCAAGACGGAGGGACGGTTTTTTCGTCACGGAATTGGGACAAAAGAACCGTCCCTGCCGTTAATAAGATTTGTAGGGGAGGGGCTTGCCCCTCCCGACATCCGCCGCAGAGACGACGGGAGGGGCAAGCCCCTCCCCTACGGGCTGTCTTTGAATGCGGCATTTGCCCCTCATCCGGAGCTTCACGCCACTTCCCCCCGGCGGGGGAAGGCTTTGGGGAACGAAGGGAGCGGGAGCCCCCGGCGCATTACGCGAAGGCGCGGTGGAGCAGGGCGGCGAGCTGGCCGCGGGTGCAGGTCGCGTGCGGGAGGAG
>JAEFAK010000239.1 GCA_016287555.1 Oscillospiraceae bacterium | reverse complement strand
CGCCGTCGTCCGCCTTCTGCAGCACAGCGGAAATCATCGGCCAGCCGTCGTTCGTGACGCGGATATAGCTGTACCCTTTATCGTCCTTGAGCAGGATGTTGTACTTCGGCGCGTACTGCTTGATGAGGCTGCATTCGAGCACGAGCGCCTCAAACTCGCTGTCGGTCAGGATGTAGTCGAAATCCGCGACGTGCTCCACCATGCGCACGACCTTGACGCCGTGGTTTTTCTGGGAACCGAAATACTGGCTGACGCGGTTTTTGAGCGCCTTCGCCTTGCCGACGTAGATGATCCTGCCCTGCCTGTCCTTCATCAGGTACACGCCGCTTGAAAGGGGCAGGCGCATCGCTTTTTCGCGCAGCTCTCGCATCGTCAACGGCCGGATCTCCGGCATGGGGAATCACCTCGCTTTTCGGCAGTATCAACAGAAACAAATAGCCTCCGTGTTTGCACACGAAGGCCGTAAAGAGATCAGGTGATTATTCCGCGAAACCGGAATTCACAAGCCGGACGAGTTCGTCCACAGCCTGCTCCTCGTCGGAACCTCCGGCGATGATGCGGATCGTCGTACCGCCCATGATACCCAGAGACAGCACGCCCAGCAGGCTCTTGGCATTGACGCGGCGCTCTTCCTTCTCGACCCAGATGCTGCTCTTGAACTCGTTGGCTTTCTGGATGAAAAACGTCGCAGGTCTGGCATGAAGGCCTACCTGATTGTTAATGACTACTTCTTTGCTTATCATAGTCGCCACCCCTTAATCCTTGATCCATATAGGAAACTGTGCTATTACTTTATCAAATTTTCGCCCGAGCGTCAACAGCTTTCGACGGATTCGTGATTTTATACATGATTTGGAATGCACGCTTCGGGATTTTATTTCAGTTCGACCACGGTCACGCCGCTCTCCCCCTCGCCGTATCGGCCGAGGCGGAAGGACTTGACGAACTTGTTCTTTTTGAGCATCTGCTGGATGGCGCTGCGCAGCGCGCCGGTGCCCTTTCCGTGGATGATGGTCACGGTTTTGAGCTTCGCCATCACCGCGCTGTCGATGTATCGCTCCGCGGCCAGGACGCCCTCGATGGTCTCCATGCCGCGCAGGTCGATCTCGGAGGCGATGCGCATGCTGTGCAGGCTGCTTCCGGTCCCGACGGCGTTCTTTTTCGGCTTCGGGGCCTCGTCCTCGAGGAGCAGCACCTCGTCCTCCTTCGCGCTCACGTTCATGATGCCCGCGCGGAGGCTCAGCACACCGTCGTTGGACTTCGAGATCACCGAGGCCTTCATGTTCATCGCCTTGATCAGCACCGTGTCGCCGGGCTTGACGGGCCGCGCCGAGACCTGATTGACGGGCTCCGGGTTCAGCTCGTGCTGCAGGGCCTCCTGCGACTGGTTGAGCCTGCGTCGGAGCTGGGCCCTGGCCTCGTTGACGCGCTTGGCGTCCTCGTCCTCGTCGGCCATCTTCCGCATCTCGTCGAGCTCGCGGAAGACCTCCTCGGCCGTGTCCCTCGCCTCCTGCAGGATGCGCTCGGCCTCGCGCCGGGATTTGACGTCGGCCTTGTCGAGGCGGACCTCCAGCTCGGCGCGCAGGAAGGCAGCCTTCTTCGCGCTCTCCTGCGCCTCGCGCAGCTTCTTTGCCGCCTCGTCCCGGTCCTTCTCAAGCAGCAGCCTGGTCTGTTCGAGCTTCTCGATGGTGGCCTCAAAGCTCGCGCTCTCGGTGCTGACGCGCGTTTTTGCGTCTTCGATGATCTCCTCGCTCAGACCCAGGCGCTTGGAAATGGCAAAGGCGTTGGACTTGCCGGGGATGCCGACGAGGAGGCGATAGGTCGGTTGCAGGGTCTCGACGTCGAATTCGCAGGAGGCGTTAGTCACTCCGGGTGTCGAGAGTGCGAAGGATTTGAGCTCGGAATAGTGGGTCGTCGCGGCGCAGAGCGCCCCCCACTCCCTGACCGCCTCGATGATCGCGACGGCGAGAGCCGCGCCTTCGACCGGATCGGTGCCAGCCCCGAGCTCGTCGAACAGAACGAGGGTTTCAGACGTTACGTCGTTCAGTATTTCCACTATATTCACCATATGCGCGGAGAACGTGGAAAGTGACTGCTCTATCGACTGTTCGTCACCGATATCAGCCGATATCCCGTCGAAAACGCACAGTTTACTGCCTTCGGCGGCGGGGATCTGCAGTCCCGTCTGGGCCATCATGACAAGCAGACCTATCGTTTTTTCCGTGACTGTCTTGCCGCCGGTATTCGGTCCGGTTATTACGAGCGTATCGAATTCACCGCCGAGCCTTACGGTTATCGGCACCGCTTTTGCCGGATCGAGCAGCGGGTGACGGGCGTTTATAAGCTCTATCTCCCGTTTTTCCGTATATTC
>JAEFAK010000238.1 GCA_016287555.1 Oscillospiraceae bacterium | reverse complement strand
GCTCGTACCGTCTTACGTGTTCGTCGTATTTATCCGCCCAGAGGTCGAAGCCCTCGCTGTCGCGCATATCGTGTCTCCTTTTCAAATGCCTCCCCTGTGTAAGGGGAGGCGCTCCAAAGCCTTCCCCCGGGAGGGGAAGGCGGCGCGAAGCGCCGGATGAGGTCGTTATCGCCCCTCATCGCGCCGCCCTATTTTCCCGAATAATACGGGAAATATCTGAATTCGTTTTTCTGATATCCGCCGTTGATTACGAAGCCTTGTTCGCCGAAAGTCACGACGTTTTCGAAAGCATAAAAGCCCACGTCGTCGCACTTGGTATACTCGACGGCCTTTTCATCGGAAATGCGGCGCGCCATAAAGAGCATCGGCTTTTTTATTGTTACGGAACTGTCCGGATTCCTGTACGTCCAGAAGTAGAGCCAGCCGTCGTGCGCCTGTGCGTCAGTCAGTTCGACGTACTCGTCGGGCAATGCGTCCTCCGCAGAGAACGTACCGGCCGACGTCTCTATTTTCTCGTCGCCACCGGTCGCGGCGTCGTAGCTGCGGCAGCCGGCCATCCAGCATGCGAAAACGCGCCCTCCGTCGACGCTCAGACAGATCAGGGGAAATCCGGGCCAGTCGAATTCGGTGACCGTTCCGTCCGCATCCTCGCGGACAAGTCCGGTCGTGCTGTTCCAACCGAAGACGGCATGGTATACCGAGCCGCCGTCGACAGCGAACGGCAAGGTCTCATTCCAGTCATATTCGCCTGTGACGGGCTCGGTGCCGTCCGCTCCGACGCGGAATATCGCGCCCTTGACCTCGACCTTGTAGTTGGGGGCCTCCTCCGTTCTCACCGTGCACAGCGAGACGTAGGCCGCGTCCTCCTCCGCGATCATAAAATACCCGACTCCGGAGTTTTCGGGCAGCTCGAACTCCTCTCGCGTGCCGTCCGCAAGGTCGACGCGTACGAGCGCCGCCCCATCCTCCGTATACCAAAGCCTGCTGCCGCATATGCCCGCCGTGAGGACGTCTTCCGGCAGCTCGAAGACCTTCTCCGAGCCGTTCGCGTCAACGAGCCAGACGGCCTCGCGCTCATGCGACATGCAGTAGAGCTTTTCCGACGGCTTTTCCGCGGCGCATCCCGCGAGGGAAAGGACGAGTACCGCCGCGATAATAAGGCTTATTGCTCTTTTCATGCCGCGTTCTCCTTTCGTCGCCGCAAGCTCCGTATCCAAAGCCTTCCCCCTTCGTGGGGAAGCCGGGTAAGCGGAGCGAACCCGGATGAGGGGCAAATGCAGGTTGCGCCCCTCGTCGCCCCGCGCCGCCTTTACTCCGCGTTGAAGACGTATTTATCCAGCCTGTCCATCGCCTCGCGCACGAGCGCGGTCGGGACGGCGAGGTTCATCCTTATCCCGAAGGGGACGTTGAACGGGCGCGCGTCCTGCCAGATGACGCCGACGGCGGTGCCCGCGCGCTGGACGTCGTCTATGGTCTTCCCGTGCTCGCGGCACCAGCCCTCGCAGTCGAGCAGGAGCATGTAGGTCCCCTCGGCGCGGGCGGTGAAGACGCCCTTGAAGCGCTCGGCTATATAGTCGCAGGCGTAATTGACGTTGTCGCTGAGCACTCCGCACAGCTCGTCGACCCAGCGAGCCCCCTCCGGCTTGTACGCGCCGATGAGCGCGTGCATGCTGAGCACGTTGCAGGCGTTGTAGCCCGTGAGGCCCGCCTGCGCGGCGACGCGGTCGCGCAGATACGAGTCGCATATGACGTGGTACGACCCGACGAGGCCCGCGAGGTTGAAGGTCTTGCTCGGCGCGTAGAGCGCGACGGTGCGCTTTCGCGCGTCCTCGCCGAGGGCGAGAGTCGGGATATGCTTATGCCCGTTCAGGATTATATCCGACCATATCTCGTCGGAGACGACGAAGACGTCGTTGCGCCGGAAGACCTCCATGGCGGCCTCCAGCTCCCAGCGCTCCCAGACGCGGCCGCAGGGATTGTGCGGCGAGCACATTATCGCGGCGTGGATCTTATTGTCCTTTATCTTCTTCTCCATGTCCTCGAAGTCCATGCGCCAGACGCCGTTTTCGTCGAGCTTCAGCGGGGAATGGACTATCTCGAAGCCGTTGCGCTTGAGCGAGCCCGTAAAGCCTATGTAGGTCGGCGTATGCACCAGCACCTTGCCGCCCTCGGAGCAGAAG
The DNA here is from genome assembly GCA_016287555.1 of Oscillospiraceae bacterium. Lineage (GTDB taxonomy): Bacteria > Bacillota > Clostridia > Oscillospirales > Oscillospiraceae > RGIG7949. Next base: position 198 of record JAEFAK010000238.1, on the reverse strand, counting down.
ACGCGCAGCGCGCTGACGACGCCGCCGAGCACGCCGTTTTCATAGCCTATCATGTCCTTGGTGAGGCCCTCGAGCCCGTGGCGCTCGGCCTGCCAGCGGATGATGGAGTCATAGTACTCGTTTCTGGTTATAAAATACCCGTAGGCGGGGGTCTTGATGCGCTCGGCGAGCGCGGCGTCGATGCTGGGGCAGCCGACG
>JAEFAK010000035.1 GCA_016287555.1 Oscillospiraceae bacterium | reverse complement strand
CGGGGACAGGAGGCGTCTCGGCTGGCTTGGCGCACGAGGCGCACAGCAGCAATATGGCAATTATGCAGAGCGCGGCTAATATCTTTCTCAATCGCCGTACCCTCCTTGGAAGTTACATCTTAATCCTGGCAAACGCTTTCTTGCCGCGGCGGACGAGGACGCCCTCGCCCTTGAGCTCGTCCGAGGTATAGCTCCTGGCGATGTCGGTCACCTTCTCGCCGGCGGCTTCGACGCCGCCCTGCTGGACGGCCCTGCGGCCCTCGCTGCGGCTGGGAACGAGCCCGGCCTTGACCATCATAGTTATTATGTCAACTGAACCGTCGGTCAGGTCGTCGTCCGTGAGCGTGCAGGTCGGCACGTCCGCCGCGGGTCCGCCGACGAAGAGGGACTTGGCCGCGGCCTGCGCCTTGTCGGCCTCCTCCTCGCCGTGCACGAGGCTCGTGAGCTCCCAGGCGAGCTTTTCCTTTGCGACGTTGAGCTGGCTGCCCTCCCATTTTTCCATGGGCGCTATCTCCTCGAGGGGCAGGAAGGTCAGCATCTTCAGGCAGTTGACGACGTCGGCGTCGTCGACGTTGCGCCAGTACTGATAGAAATCGTAGGGGCTGGTCTTGTCGGGATCGAGCCAGACGGCGCCGGACTGGGTCTTGCCCATCTTCTTGCCCTCGCTGGTGAGCAGGAGAGTGATCGTCATTCCGCCCACGTCATGGCCGAGCTTGCGGCGTATCAGCTCCGTGCCGCCGAGGATGTTGCTCCACTGGTCATTGCCGCCGCACTGGAGATTGCAGCCGTATTTCTGATGCAGGGCGTAGAAGTCGTAGCTCTGCATGATCATGTAGTTGAATTCGAGGAACGACAATCCGCGCTCCATGCGCTGCTTGTAGCACTCGGCGCGGAGCATGTTATTGACGGAGAAGCACGCGCCGACCTCGCGCAGGAGCTCGACGTAATTGAGCTTCATCAGCCACTCGGCGTTGTTGTCCATGATGGCCTTGCCGTCGCTGAAATCGATGAAGCGGGCCATCTGCTTTTTGAAGCAGTCGCCGTTGTAGGCTATGGTCTCCGGAGTCATCATCGTGCGCATGTCAGTGCGGCCGGAGGGGTCGCCCACCATGGCCGTGCCGCCGCCGATGAGGGCGATGGGCACGTTGCCGTACTGCTGCATGCGGCGCATCAGACACAGGGCCATGAAGTGGCCGACGTGAAGGCTGTCCGCCGTCGGATCAAAACCGATATAAAACACGGCCTTGCCCTCGTTGATGAGCTTGGGGATGTTCTCCTCATCCGTTATCTGGGCAATGAGCCCTCTTGCCGTGAGATCTTCGTACAGAGTCATTTTCTTTCACCTTTACTTGATATTTTATAAAATAAAAACCTCTGTCCTTTGGGGACAGAGGGCGAAATACGCGGTACCACCTCTGGTCGCGCGCGCCTCGCGACACGCGCCTCGACGGGTCCTCGCCGGAGGCTCAGACCTGCGCGCTGTAACGGGCGCCCCCCGTCGCGCCCTACTGAAAGTTCAGGCGCGCCGCTCCGGACCGTATTCATCGGCGCCGCCCCCTCCCCCTTGCACCGAAACGGGGTCTCTCTGCGCGGGTCGCACGCGGACTACTTGTGTCCTTCACAGCGTATTTGATCATTGCAAGTTATAGTATCATAAGCGCCGCTGGTATGTCAAGTCGGCGCGAAACAAATCGGCGGTCAATCGAGGCCGCTCTTGAAGCGGCGGGCCGCTTCGAGCTGCTCGGCGGCGCTGCGCAGCGTCGCTTCGCCGACGACGTCGCCGCTGGTGAGTCTGGCAAGCTCAAGCTCGCGGCCGCGCTCGTCGAGCTCGGTGGCCGAGGCGAACGTTCTGCCTCCGCTCTCATGCTTTTCGACGGCGAACTGCGTATCGGCCATGGCGGCTATCTGCGGCAGGTGCGTCACGCAAAGGACCTGTCTCCCGCGCGAGAGCGCGGCAAGCTTTTCGGCGACGCGCATCGCGGCTATGCCGGAAACGCCGGTATCTATCTCGTCGAATATGAGCGTCTGGGAGTCGCTTTTAGCCGCAAGGACCGTCTTCATGGCGAGCATGATCCGGGAAAGCTCGCCTCCGGAGGCTATCCGGCTTATCCTCCCGCAGGCCTCGCCCGCGTTTGCCGACATGAGGAATCGGACCGTGTCCGCGCCGGTGCGGTCGGGCTCTTTGGGGAGTATCTCCGTCTCGAAGCGAACGCCCGGCATGCTCAGCGCGGCAAGCTCCGCCACAATGCGGCTCTGAAGCCTTTCCGCGGCGGCTCTGCGCTCCTTCGTAAGCCCGGCGGCCTCGGCGTCGAGCTTCTTTTTTGCCTCCTGCGCTGCCTTTTCGGCCCGCGCGACGCGCTCCGTCAGAAATTCGACGTCCTCAAGCTCGTTGCGCGCGTCCGAAAGCACCTTCGCGAGGTCGTCTATGGCGCCGTATTTGCGCTCGAGCCGGTCGAGGGAATTGAGTCTGTCCTCTATCCTGTCCAGCTCGCCCGGGGAAAAATCCAGCGAGTCGCGCACGGCGGAGACCTGATCCGTCAGATCGCGCATGGCGTAGCGCAGGGATTCGGCTGCCTGAGCGGCCTCGGACACGGCGTCGGATATGCGCGCGGCGGCGGAAAGCGATGCGGCGGCCTCGTCGAGCAGGGATACGGCGCCCTCGGAGTCGTCGTCGCCGTAGAGGTCGATATAGACCTCCTCCAGCCTCGACGCGAGCTTATCTGAATTTCGAAGCAGCGAACGGCGCTCGGAAAGAGCCTCCCGCTCGCCGGGCTTCGGATCTATTTTTTCGAGCTCCTCTATCTTCTCGCGCAGGAGCTCCTCGCGGCGCTCCCTGTCGAGCTCGGCCTCGCGCAGATCTTCGAGCTCGTCCGTCGCCTGCCTCCAGGCCGACCAGAGCTCCGAGACGGCGGCGCGCCTTTTCTCAAGGCCGCCGAACCCGTCGAGGTACTTCAGGTGAGAAGATTCTCGCAGAAGCCCCGCGCCGTCGTTCTGTCCGTGGATATCGAAGAGGATCTCGCCGAGCGAACGAAGCTGGGCCACGCTTACGGGGACGCCGTTTACGCGGCAGGAGCTCTTCCCGTCCTCGCTGACGCGGCGCTGGATGATCAGCTCGTCCCCGGAGTCGATGTCGTTTTCCCGGAGCCACTGCTCCGCCTCCGCTGGCGCGGAGACGACGGCGGAGACGAGCGCTGCGGGGCAGCCGGAGCGGACTATCTCACGGCCGACCCTGCCTCCCATAACGGCCCCGATGGCGTCTATGACTATGGATTTGCCCGCACCTGTCTCACCCGTGAGCACGTTGAGCCCAGGGCCGAAGTCGACGTCCGTCCTCTCGATGACGGCGAGATTTTCCATGTGCAGGCTTTCAAGCATAGTCGCAGACCTTACCTCAGCATTGTTTTGATCTCGGCGCAGAACACGTCCGCGGCCTGCGTATCGGTCATGACGAGGAAGGCCGTATCGTCCCCGGCGAGGGAGCCGACTATCGTCCTGATGGCCATGGAGTCGATGGCGCTGCAGGCGGCGTTGGCCATGCCGGGCAGCGTCTTGATGACGACGATGTTCTGCGCGCAGGCAAGGCTGGTAACGGATTCGCGGAAGATGGTCCTCAGGCGCTCGGCATAGTTCATGACGCCGCCCTCCGCCGGGGAGACGTACTTATGCTTGCCGTTGGCGCCGAGTTCCTTGACGAGCCTGAGCTCGCGGATATCGCGGGACAGGGTCGCCTGAGTGCTGGAAAGGCCCTCTTTGGCGAGCGCTTCGATGAGCTGGTTCTGCGTCTCGATCTCCTGGGTCGTAATGATCTCAAGGATCTTTTCCTGTCTGTATGACTTCATCTTTTATCCTCCAATGCGCCGGGGCGCAGTTATTTTCAGACCTTCATGGAGAGCTTGCGGTTGACAAGCTCGTAGAATTTGCGCTCTTTAATGCGCACGAGCCTGAATACGAGCTCAGAGCGCTTTACACGGACGAGGTCCCCCGTTTTCAGGGCGAGCAGGTTCTTCCCGTCTATCATGAGGCGGCCCGCCGTTCTTATCTCGGGCCCGCCTATCTCCGCCGTCAGCACGCGCGACGGCGAGACGACGAAGACCTGGTTGGAAAGCGTATGCGCGCAGATGGGCGTCATGATGAGGCTCTCGGCCTCCGGCTCGACGACCGGGCCGCCTGCGGACATGGAATAGCCCGTCGAGCCCGTGGGCGTGGAAAAGATTATGCCGTCGCCTGCAAAGGAGCATATCTTTCGCCCGTCGCCGCAGGCGGTAAGATAGATGATGTGCTCCTCAGCGCCGCGCTCGATGACGGCGTCGTTGAGGCAGAGCCCCTCGGCGACCTTCTCTCCCCCGCGCTCGACCTCGACGTCGAGCATCATGCGGGGCTCGATGGTGCAGTCGCCGTTCAGGGCGCGCAGGGTCTCGCGCCATTCGTCGCGCTCGAGGCCGGCGATAAAGCCTGTCATGCCGAGGTTTATTCCCAGAAGCGGCACTCCGGCGCGCGCGACGGGCTTGGCGAGATGAAGTATGGTCCCGTCGCCTCCGAGGCAGACAAGCATATCTGCGCCCTCGAGGTCGCCCTCGATGGCGCGGACGACGTCCTCCCCGATGTCGTTATCGAAGAAGGGGACTATCTTGACCTCGGCCCCGCTGTCACGCAGGAGCGCGGCGAGCTGCTCGGTCAGCTCAAGACCGGCGTCGCGCAGCTGATTAGGACATATGACGATCTTTTTCATGCTATCATTCCGATCTGCGGGCTCTGCTGACAAGCCCGGTTATATCGAGCGCCGCACTGCTTCCGGAGGCGCCGAGATACGCGAGAAATTCAATATTGCCCTCCGGCCCGCGCAGGGGCGACACCTCCAGCCCAAGGACGGCGAAGCCGCTCGCCTCCGCATTGGAAACGAAGCCGCGCAGCACCTCCTCATGGACGGCGGGATCCCTGACGACGCCCTTCTTGCCGACCTTGCCGCGTCCGGCCTCGAACTGGGGCTTGACGAGGCAGACGACGCGCCCGCTCTCTCCGAGCAGGCCGCGCAGGACGGGCAGCACGAGCGCGAGGGATATGAACGAAAGGTCGGCCGTTATGAGCTCGGGCGCGGGATCGAACGAGGACAAAGCGAGCGAACGGACGTTAGTGCCCTCCATGTTGACGACGCGAGGGTCTCTTTTCAGCTTTTCGGCGAGCTGGCCGTGCCCGACGTCGACGGCGTAAACTTTTTTCGCGCCATGGCGCAGGAGCACCTCCGTGAAACCTCCCGTCGAGGCGCCGCAGTCAAGACAGACGAGGCCCTCCGGCGAGATATGAAACGCCTCCAGCGCCCCGAGCAGCTTTTTCGCGCCGCGGGATACGTAGTCGAAGGCCTCCGAGAGCTCGATGACGTCGCTTTCTGCGACCTTCTGCGAGGGCTTCGACGCGGGACGTCCGTTCACCGTGACGTGCCCCGCCTCTATCTCCGCGCGGGCGCGCTCTCTTCCGGAGCAGAGACCTCGCGCGACGATCTCCGCATCGAGCCGCGCCTCAGCCACGGGAAAGCTCCTCTCCGACAGCGGCGGCTATGCCCTTCGCGTCGAGTCCGAGCGCCGAGAGCAGGTCGGCTACCGAGCCGTGCCCCGCGAAGGACGAGCCGAGGTTTTTCAGCAGCACGCGGGCCTTTATCCCGCGCTCGGATATCGCGGCGGCGATGCTCTCGCCGACGGAGCCGTTTTCGACGGTCTCCTCGACCACGCAGACGCGGCCGGTCTTTCCGGCTTCGGCGCAGACGGCGTCGAAATCTATGGGGCAGATGCGGCCGAGCTTGAGGACTCCCGCGGAGATCCCCTCCGCCGCGAGCAGCTCCGCAGCCGCGTTTATTTCGTTTATGAGCCTTCCGTAGCCCACGAGAAGGACGTCCGTCCCCTCGCGCAGCAGCCTGACTGCGTCGGCTCCGCCGTCCCTGTACGCTCCCTCGCTGCCGCGCGGATATCTGACCGCGGCGGGACCGGAGGCGGCGACGGCCGCATCGAGCATGTCGCGCAGCTCGGCGGCGGAAGACGGGCTCCAGACCGTCATGCCGGGCACCTGGCGCAGGAAGCCGACGTCGAACGCGCCGTGGTGCGTCTCGCCGTCCTCGCCGACGAGGCCGGCTCTGTCCACTGCGAAAACGACGTGCAGGCCGAGAATGGCGACGTCGTGGATGAGCATGTCGAACGCGCGCTGAAGGAACGACGAATAGACCGCGAAAACGGGGACGAGCCCCTGCTTGGCCATGCCCGCTGCCATCGCGACCGCGTGCTCCTCGGCGATGCCGACGTCAAAGAACCTGTCGGGGAACTCCTCGGCGAATCCGGCGAGCCCCGTCCCCTGCTCCATGGCGGCGGTAATGGCGCAGATGCGCCCGTCATTGCGCGCGAGTTCCGTTATCCTGCGGCCGAACACGGACGAGAAGCTCTCGCCCTCGCAGCGCTCTCCCCGGGGAGAGACGCCGTGATACCTGTCCGGCTCGGACTCGGCAGGCTCGTAGCCCTTGCCCTTCTTCGTCACGACGTGGACGAGGACGGGGCCCGGCGCGCTCTTGGCTGCCTCGAGCAGATATGTGAGCTGGCGGATATCGTGGCCGTTGACGGGGCCAATGTACTGGAAGCCCAGCTCCTCGAAGGTGCTGTTATGCAGTATGGCGTGCTTGAGCGCTTCCTTAACAGAGTGATTGAATTTGTATATCGCCTTGCCGCCGGGGATGGCGAACATCACCTTCCGGTAGCCCTTCTTGAATTTGTAGTAAGCCGGCTTGACGCGCTGGGCGGCCAGCATGCGTGCCACCGCGCCGACGTTCTTCTTTATGCTCATCCCGTTGTCATTGAGCACGACGACGAGCCTTTCGCCGCTCTGTCCGGCGTCGTTGAGCGCCTCGAAGGCGAGCCCGCCCGTCAGAGCGCCGTCGCCCGTCACGCAGACGACGGAATAGTCCCCGCCCGTCAGTGTCCTCGCGCGCGCCATGCCGAGCGCGACGGAGATGGAATTGGAGGCGTGACCGGCTATAAATGCGTCGGCGTCGGACTCGGAGGGCTTGGGGAAGCCGCTCATCCCGCCGAGCGAGCGCAGCGTCTCAAATCCGGCCTGCCTTCCCGTCAGCAGCTTGTGAACGTAGCTCTGATGCCCGACGTCGAAGACTATCCTGTCCCTGAACGGATCGAAGGTCCTTTCGAGCGCGACCGTGAGCTCCACGGCGCCGAGATTGGACGAGAGATGCCCTCCCGTCTTCATCACGCTCTCGACGAGAAAGCTTCTTATTCTCGCGCACAGCTCATCGAGCTGCGCGGGATCCATTTCCTTGAGCGCCTCGGGCCCCGGAATTTTTATATCGTATTCCACGGCAATACCTCGGCCAAAGTGTGTTTAAGGCTCCGAATATACTCGGAGCCTTAATATAATACAGTATTTTGAATTATCATGCAAGAATATTCGCTAAAAAATATTCACAATATTCAGCCTTTTTTCGCCGTTTTCGACTCCGCGGGGCGTTTGGCCTCCTTCATGGTCTCATACAGGCGCGAGCGGCGCTGCCTGACGTCGTCGGACATGGGCGAGATGTCCCCCGTATGCGTAAGGGCTATCTTCGTCAGCACCGGCCCGATAAGCTCATATATGAGCACGGAGAAGAGAACTATATTGCGGACGATGGAGCCGCTCTGCGCCAGCGACGACGCCGTTATCGACATGCCCAGCGCGACGCCCGCCTGCGGCAGGAGCGTTATTCCGAGCCAGTCGCGCACGTCCTTATCGACATGGACGAGGCTCGCGCTGCCGAGAGCGCCGAAGTATTTGCCGGCCGATCTTGTAATTATGTAAACTAAACCTATGCCCACGACGGCGATATCACGGAATACGTCGAGCTCCAGCTCCGCGCCGGAGAGCACGAAAAACAGCACGAACAGCGGCGCCGTCCATTTGTCCGCCTTGTCCATCAGGTCGGGCGAGAAGTCGCAGAGATTGCAGAAGACCGTCCCGAGCATCATGCAGACGAGAAGGATCGAGAAGCCTATCCTCACGGGGCCGATATTTATCTCCAGCATAGAGACGCCGACGGCGAGGAAAACGAAAGTCACCGAGAGGCTCAGGCGCTTGCTGTTGGAATTGAACCAGCGCTCCATGCGCGAGAAGAGAAGGCCCAGCAGAGCGCCGAGGATGAGCGACGAGGCGACCTCCACGAGCGGATTTACGACCATGGAAACTATGTCGAACGTCCCGGTCTCGAGGGATTTGGCGACGCCGAAGGAGACGGCGAAAACGACCAGACCGACCGCGTCGTCGAGCGCGACTATGGGCAGCAGAAGATTCGTCAGTCGGCCCTTGGCCTTATACTGACGGACGACCATGAGCGTCGCCGCGGGCGCTGTCGCGGCGGCTATGGCGCCGAGCGTTATCGCCGCGGAGAGCGGCAGCTTGTCGCCGAGGACGAAGTGCAGTCCGATGAGCACGGCGTCGACGAGGACCGTCGCGGCGAGAGCCTGCAGGATGCCTATGACGGTCGCCTGCCTGCCGGTGCCCTTGAGCTGGGAGATGCGGAACTCGTTGCCTATCGCGAAGGCGATGAAGCCGAGCGCGACCTCGCTGATGAGGTGGAGCGACGTCACCTCGCCGTGGGTGCAGAAGCCGAGGCCGGGAACTCCGGCGCGGCCGAGTATGTAGGGGCCTATGAGCACGCCCGCGATAAGGTACGCGGTGACTGCGGGGAGCTTGAGGGGCTTTATGACTCGCGTCATCAGCAGGCCGGCCGCGAGCGCGACGGCGATGGACATCAGCGTTTGCATGGAAAACACCTCGAAAAAAAGCGATGGTATCGGAATATTATTCCGTCCAAGCTCGGTATTATAGACCTCCCCGCCGCGCATTACAATATGCAAAATAAGCAAATATCCGCCCCGCCCGGGGCTTTTTTTCAGCTTCCCGTCCATGGGCGCGGCGCCGGGCCCGAAATCGGCACTGCTCGCCGAATTTGTTCTTGCCTTTTTCTTTCGGCAAATATATACTTAAATTTATAATAGATATATATGCATACTCTGCGCCCGGATATCGGCCGGGAGAATAAAAATGCGTGGCGGTGATACACGGATGCTCGAAAAGGCGGTCATGGAAGCGAGAGGGCTCTGCAAGTCCTACGGGGCCCGCGAGGCGCTCTCCCCCGTCAGCTTCCGCCTCGAGGGCGGCTCCGGGCTCGCTCTGACGGGTGAGAACGGTTCGGGAAAATCCACGCTGCTGCGCCTTCTGGCGCAGATCGAGCGGCCCGACGGGGGCGATCTGCTCTTCGGCGGGAAAAGCGTGCTCGGAGACAGGGCGTTTCTCAGGAAGAACGTCGGCTACGTCCCGCAGGAGCCCGCGCTTGACGGCGAGCTGACCGTCGCGGGGCAGCTGCGGCTTTGGGCGGCCGCGTGCGGCTGCCGCAGGGACGTCGCGAGCGAGTCTCTCATGGGGCTCGGCGAGCTTCTACGGCAAAGGACGGGCGAGCTCTCCGGCGGGCAGGCGCGCAGAGTCAGCATAGCGATGGCGCTGATGAACTCTCCGCGTCTTCTGCTTCTTGACGAGGCATTCACCGGGCTCGACGCGGTCTATTCCGAGGCGCTCTGCGGGGCTTTGAAGGACTTTGTCGCCGCGGGAGGCATCCTTGTCTGCGCGACGCACAGGCCGGAAGAGGCCGCGGGCTTCTGCAAATTCGGCATAACGCTCCGCGAGGGGCGCGCCGTCTGATATAAGTCGATAAAATAAAGATAGATCAAAGAGGAGGACCATCTCATGTTCTGCACCAACTGCGGCAAGCAGATCCCGGAGGGCAGCAGATTCTGCACCAACTGCGGGACGAAGATCGTCTTTGAGGCTGCGGAAAAGGCCGCGCCCGAAGCGCCCGTCTTTACTCCGCCTGCAGCCCCTGAGCAGCCTGCCTTCACGCCTCCGGCTGCGCCGGTCCCGCCTGAAGCGCCGGTATTTACGGCTCCCGAGGCTCCCGCCGCGCCCGAGGCGCCCGTCTTTACGGCTCCCGAGGCTCCCGCCGCGCCCGAAGCTCCGGTATTTACGGCCCCCGAGGCTCCCGCCGCGCCCGAAGCGCCCGTCTTTACGGCCCCCGAGGCTCCCGCCGCGCCCGAAGCGCCCATCTTTACGGCTCCGCCCCAGCCTGAGGCGCCGGTTTATACGGCTCCGCAGCAGCCCGTTTACGCCGCGCCGCAGCAGCAGGCCTACGCTCCCCGGCAGCCCGCTTACGCGCCGCAGCAGCCCGCTTACGCCGCGCCTGCCAAGCAGAAGAAAAAGGGCCCGAAGCTCGGCCTCATAATCGGCATCATCGCCGCGGTCGTCGTCATCGGCGCTCTCGTCGCGTGCTTCCTGCTCGGAGTCTTCTCCGGAGCGAAGGGCACGGTCGGCAAGGCTTACAAAAAGTCCGTCAAGGCTTATTCGGCGGCGGTCGAAGCGCTCGATCCCATCGATCTCAACGCGATAAGCAAGAGCAAACAGTTCTCCGAAAACATTGAATTCTCCCTCAAGGAGATAGACGGCGATACCACCATGAAGGGCGCCGGCGCGCGCGTCTCGCTCAGCTATGACGGAGACGGACGCGAGGCCTACCTTGTCTTCACGCCGTACCTCTCCAGCGCCGACATCGCTACGATACGCCTCGCTCTTGACGACTCCAGGCTCTATGCGGGCTCGCCCGAGCTGACCGACGGCGAGTTCTACGGGCTCGACACCAAGACGATCGGCAGGGATATCGGCGAACTGACCGGCAGCGACGACCTTCAGAACTTCGGCTTCAACCTCTTCCAGATCATCGACGACCTTGGGAAGATGACCGAGGACGCCGTCGACAAGAAGGGTCTCGAGGCCGCGAACAAGGCCCTCATCAAGGCCATAGTCGTCACCAAGGACGGCAAGGAAAGCATCGACGTCAACGGCAGGACCGTCAGCGCCGCCAAATACAATGTCAAGGTCCCACAGAAGGCCCTCGAGAACTACGTCGACGCGCTCGCCAAGTGCGTCAAGGTCGAGAAATTCGCGGATAATTTCGCCGCGCTCTTCGAATCCATCGGATATGACGATTACTACGTTGACGATATCCGCGATTCCTTTGACGATCTCGATCTCGACAATTGGGCCGACGATATCAAGGACAACGTGCTCGACGATCTCGGCGACGTCGAGTTCAAGGTCTTCCTCAGCGGCGGTTACATCTCCGCCTTTGAATATGACAACAAGATCGACGGGACGAAGGTCAATCTCGCCGGATACTTCGGCGGCCCGGGCGCCTACGTCGACGACATGACGCTCGTCGCCTCCTCCAAGGACGGCGACTGGTCCGAGGAATTCAAGATCGTCTCCACGGGCAACCGCTCCGGCAAGGGCGGCGCCTTCACCGACACGACGAAGATAAGCGCCAAGAGCGGAGACTACAAGTACACCCCGCTCTCCAGCGAGATATCCTATGACAAGAAGTCCGGCGCTCTCAGCGTCCGCGTCAAGGTCGACGACGGCGATACCGACATCAAGCTCGACGGAACGCTCAAGATGGATGCAAAGAGCTTCGACCTCGATTTCAGCGACCTCAAGATCAAGGATTACTACGGCGACACCGTCCTGGGCGCGCAGGGCAAGGTCAGGCTCGGCGCCTATGACAAGAGCGCCGCCTTCGCCGTCTCCGGCGCGAAGATGTTCTCCGATATGTCCATTGAAGATATCTCCGAGCTCTCCGGCAGGATCACGGAGAATCTCAGCGAGATAAGCGACGAGACCGGAGTCGACTTCTCCTTCCTCGGCATAGGCGGCTCGGACGAGCAGCGCGACAGCGGCATCATTTCCGGCTACGACGAGGGCTATGAGATAGGCTATCAGGACGGCTGGGATGAGGTCGATTACGGCGAGAACTACGACGACGATCCCGCCTCCTACGGCTATTCCGGCGGCACGGCATACCGCGAGGGCTTCGAAGAGGGCTTCGACTGGGGCTACTACGACGGCTACTGGGACGGCTACCCCGGCTACACCCGCTACACCAGCTACGGCGAGAACCGCCCCGCCACGAGCACGGAAGGCCACGGCGAGGAGGATGACTACACTCTCGGACTCAGCTCCGGATATGACTCTGCCTACGAGACCGGCTACGACGACGGCTGGGATGAGGTCGACTACGGCGAGAACTATTCCGACGACCCGACCCTGTCCGATTATTACGTGGACTCCCCCGACTTCAGCAGAGGCTATGCCGAGGGCTACGAGCTCGGCTATGAGGACGGCTACGAGGACGGCTATCCCGGCTACGAACGCTATACCAGCTACGGCGATTCCGCCTGGTGGTGGGACTGACGTGAGCTCGCTCCGTCTTTACTTCGATCTTTTCATACGCGACCTGAAAAAGCTCTGCCGGCAGTGGATACTGCCGGCAGGGCTTGTTCTCTTCTGCGCCGTCCTGCTGGCAGGTCCCGCCGCCGCGCGGCTGCTCGCGAACGGGATCGAGTTCGACGGGATGACCATAGCCGTTACCGCTCCCGAAGGGGACGCGACCCCCGAGCTTGTCGAGCAGATCGGAGGAAATCTGCGCGACGTCCGGCAGTACTGCTCCTTCCGGGCCATGTCGCGCGGCGAGGCTGAGGAGGCGCTCGCCGCCGGCGAAGTCGCGGCCGTGCTCGACCTGCCGGGCGGCTTTCTCGAGGGCGTCATGGTCGGCACGAACCCCGACGTGACGCTTACTGTCGAAAGCGGCGCGCCGCTCAAGGCACTGCTCGCCTGTACGTTCGGGCATGCAGCTTCCGATATGCTGACGGCCTTTCAGGCATCCATTTACGACGTCATCGACTCATACGAGGCCTCGCCTCCGGCAGGGCTGTCGTATGACGACATGATCTTTGCCATAAATCTGCGCACTATAGGCTGGGCGCTCGGCCGCGAGGCCTGCTTCAAGATACGCGAGGTCAGCGCGACGGGGG
>JAEFAK010000034.1 GCA_016287555.1 Oscillospiraceae bacterium | reverse complement strand
TCTGCCTCAAGTGGTGCGACTTCCGCTTCGCCCCCAACGGTTGGGAGCTCTTCGCCTACGGCCCCGAGGGCCTCGTCGTTGAGAAGGATGCCAACGGCGTCCGCCACAACACCGAGTGGGCCCTCAGCAAGCCCGACGGCATGGAGCTTCAGGGTCTTATGAGCCTCTACACCGCTTCCCGCCTTGTCGAGGCCCTTATGTGCGTCGAGGATTCCATGTACCTCAACGAGGACGGCCACTTCGCGATGGAAGCCATCGAGTTCTGGACCAACTTCGACAAGGAGCACTATGACCGTGCCGGCGCTCTGCCTCTCGGCGTCCGCCTGAGCACCGAGCAGTCCGAGGAAGTCGGCAAGTACCGCGCCGACCTCATCACCTACGTCGCCGAGCAGTTCTCCGGCTTCGTGGACGGCTCCAACTCCATGTCCAACTGGGACAACTACCAGAAGACCCTTGACCAGATGGGTCGTCAGGAAGTCCTGAAGATCTATCAGGAGGCCATTGACGATTACAACGCCAAGCAGGCCGGCTGATTCCGTCAGCTTTCGGAAAGGCGCAGTCATTTGACTGCGCCTTTCCTTTTCTTTGAGCCGATTCCGCCGCGCCGCCCCTTTCCGTTCCGGAGAGGGGCTTTTTCTCTTGCGGCAACGGCCCGGAGCGGGTATACTGTAATGGATACTATGACCGAAAGGGGGCCGTCTTATGGGCGCCGTCCATGAGCAGGAATGCCCTTCCTGCGGAGCCGCGATGCGCTTCGAACCCGCGTCCGGGCTCCTCATCTGCGACTACTGCGGAAAAACGATGCAGATAGAGCCCGAGCAGAGATCCGAATTCAACGGCTTCGACTTTGCAAATCTGAGCAGCCATGCCTACGACGCTTCAGCCGAGGCGCTGCCCATATATAACTGCGTCTCCTGCGGAGCCGAGATCATCGCCGCGAGCGAGCAGATCTCCCTTACCTGCCCCTACTGCAGGAACAATATCGTCCTGACCGACAAGGTCTCCGGCGCGCTTCGTCCCGACGGGGTCATCCCCTTCCGCATAGCGCCGGACGCTCTGCCCGCCGCTCTGCGCAGCTTCTACAAGGGGAAGGTCCTGATGCCGAAAAACTTCTTCTCCGAGAGCTCCGTCGGGAAGGTAACGGGCGTCTACGTCCCCTTCTGGGTCTTCAGCGGGCGGCTCTTCGGCCGTCTCACCTTCCGCGGAGAGAAAAGCGGCCGATCCCACCGCTCCGGGGACTACATCATCACCGACACGCATCTCTACGACCTCGAACGCGACGTCTCCGTCGCCTTCGACGGGCTGCCCGTCGACGCGAGCGGCAAGATAGACGACGCGCTCATGGACTCCATGGAGCCCTTTGACCTGACCGACGTCAAGCCCTTCGATCCGGGCTACCTCGCGGGCTTCGTCGCAGACCGCTTCGACGTTCCCAAGGAGGATATATCCGCGCGCGCCGAGGCGCGCATGCGCAATACGGCCGACAGCTACCTCAACGCCCACGCAGCGCCGGGCTACGCATCAGTCAAGCGCAGCGGCGGCAGGCTGACGGCGGAGCTCAACGCGAAATATCTCCTTTTCCCCGTCTACCTCTTCGATATCGTATTCCGCGGCGAGACCTACAACTTCGCCGTCAACGGGCAGAGCGGCAAGGTCGTCGGCTCCGTTCCGACGGACAAGGGCGTCGCGCGCAAACGCTTCCTCGTAAGGGCGGCCGCCGTCCTCGGCATAGTGCTCGTGATAGCGCTCATCCGCTATCTTCTGGGGAGGTGAGCGGCTTGAAAAGATTTGCTGCAGCCGCGCTGCTTGCGCTCTTTATCCTCTGCCTGCTCGCGCCGCTCGCTGCCGCAGACGGCGAATGGAGCGAGGAATACTACCGCGCCGTCGACCTCACGGGCGAGACGACCGACGCCGAGGAGGTCAGCCTCGACGAGAACTGCATCGACTTCATCAACGAGTTCGGCGTCGACCTCGCCATGCTCGCCGTGAACACGGAGTACCGCGAGGGGCACACGCTTGAGGAGATCGCGGAAGATTTTTATGACCACTGCGGCTTCGGCGTCGGCGCGACGCGCGACGGCTACATGGCGGTCTACGACGCGGACACGGAGGAGCTCGCCGTCTTCTGCTTCGGCGCGGCCGACCTCCCGCGTAGCGACCTTCAGTTCATTGTGGACACGGCGACGGGCTTCCGGAGCGAATACGGCATTTTCGGCGTCATGTACGGCACTTACAAGTCGCTCGCCGAGCGGCTCGGAAGCGCGGCCGACCCCGGCGGAATAGCCCGCGTCGGCGAGGGCGGAGACCTGCCCGCATGGTACCCCGTCGACGTCGCATCCTTCGAGCCCTACCGCGACGCGGACGCGCCGCGCGTCAGGGACGACGCGGACATCTTCTCCGACGAGGACGAGGCCTGGCTGACCGATGTGCTGCTGGAGGTGCGCGCGGACACGGGCAGGGACGTAGTCATCTATACGGACACGTCCGAATACGGGCTCGGACACGACGTCTGCGCGGCGGACTACTTTGAGTTCAACGGCTACGGCACCGGCGAGCAGCGCGAGGGCTTCTGCCTCTATATAGACATGGACCCGAATGACCGCGGCTGGTGGACGGCCGTCCACGGGCTCGATTCGCGCGGGCTGTATACCTACGAAAACGCCAACGAGATAGACGACGCGCTCTATGAATACATGGCAGGCGGCAACTACGCCTACGGCGTCAGGGACTGGGCGGACAACATACGCACGCTCTGCCTCAAGGGCATCCCCTTCGCGCCGGAATGGTATCCCGGAAGGAACTACGTCAAGGAGCACGACCCCGACGCGCCGCGCGTCGTCGACGAGACGCTCACGCTCACCTCCGTCGAGCTCGTGCAGCTCGAGGAGAAGGCGGCCGCCCTCTCGGATAAGCTCGGCGTCGACGTCGTCCTGCTCCTGTGCGGGAATACCTATAATATGTCCCGCTCGGAATACGCGGACGCTTTTTATAATTACAACGGCTACGGCTTCGGCGACGACTACGACGGCGTCCTGCTGGCCTTGTTCGAATACTCCGGCAGCGTGATGATAAATGAGTACGGCGCCGGGCTCAAGCACCTGACAAGCGTCAATTACGACAGGCTCGTCTCGCGCTGCGAGAGCAAGCTTCGCTCCGGCAGGCTGCTCGAGGCAGCGGACGAATGGCTCAGGCTCGTCGGGAGGATGGAGCGCACGGGCCGCGTCCCGAGGACGACCGCGGCCTGGTGCGGCACGGGCTTTCTCGGAGCCGTGATCGGCTGCATCTTCGGCGGGATAGACCGCAGCAGAGCCAAAGCGAAGATGAGGACTCCCGCCGTCAGCACGAACGCCAACGCCTACCTCATCCCCGCCGCGATCTCGATACTGAGCCTCGGCGACGTTTTCATAAGGACGACGAGCTCCTCGCAGTATTCCCCGATACGGACCGATTCCGGCGGCGGGAGCGGACGCAGCTCCGGCGGAGGGTCGTCGCATTCCAGTTCCTATTCGAGTTCCTATTCAAGCTCCTCCGGAAGCTCCTATTCCGGCTCCGGAAGAAGATTTTAATAAAAAAGCCGGGGTCTCCCGATATCCGGGAGGCCCCGCTTTTTTCGGCTCGAAGACAAAGAGCCGCGCCTTTAAGGACGGTTACTTAATGGTCTTCTCGTAGGAGTCGATCATTTTCTTGACCATCTGACCGCCGACGGAGCCGGCCTGTCTGCTGGTAAGATCGCCGTTGTAGCCCTTCTTGAGGGAGACGCCGACTTCGTTGGCAGCCTCCATCTTGAAGCGCTCCATGGCCTCGCGGGATTCGGGATTCATAATGCTGTTGTTGCTGGACATTTTTCTTTCCCCTTCACTTAACTTCGGGCTTTTGCCCGTCGCTATTATGGCTCCGTAATGCGCGCTTATCCCGCGTAAATTTTTGCAGGGCTTGTTAATTCAGGAAAGCGCGTTCCGAAAAGCCCGTCTATTCCTTTTTTCGCATGTTTTTGTTCATTTTGTTCATTTTCCGTTCATTTTTCGCCTTTGCCGCCTTGTTGCGGCGTCATGTATATAGTATAATAAGCACACGAAGCGCATAATGACCGTCATTAAGCTGCGGCGATATGCGCTTTTTGAAGTCTGCGCCGCGCCGGGCGTCGACTGATCAAAAACGATTTGAACGGAGGAACGGCATGAACTCTCGACCCGACTCTAAGCAGCTAACGAACAGCCGCTTCGGAAAATACGGCTGGAGCATGATCATCTATACGATGCTCCTTTACTATTTCTGGGCGGGCCTCTGCGTCGACGGACTTAACATCTATCCCGACGCTTTCGCGGCCAGGTACGGCATGGATTCCAATGTGCTGCTCGGCTTCGCGACCCCGGCAGGCATCATAGGCATCATAGGCGGCATCCTCTTCGGGCGGCTCGTCATCAAAACGGGCGTACGGAAGATGTGCTCCTGGGCGCTGATCGTCACAGGCGTGCTCTACGGCGTCTTCGGTTTCTGCAAGACGCCCGCCATGTACCTCATCGTCCTGACCGCCTTCACCTTCATATCCATGGCCTTCGGTCTCATCTCGACGGCGACGCTGATGGGCAACTGGTTCCCGCGCAAGAAGGGCATAGCCCTCGGCTGGGCGACGATGGGCGCCCCGCTCTGCACCGCCACCTTCCCCGCCATCGTCAGCGCGCTCTACGGCACGAAGCTCGGCATCCCCGGCGGCTCCGCCGTCATAGGCGCTGTCGTCGTCATCCTCGGCATCGTCTCCTTCTTCTGGATCAAGAACTATCCCGAGGAGGTCGGCGCCTATCCCGACAACATAGCCGAGTCCTCCGAGCAGATGAAGGCTCAGATGGCCGAGATGGCCGAATATAAGAGCCCCTTCACAATAGGCAAGCTCCTCAAGGACAAGGATATGTGGCTCATCTCTCTCGGCTTCGGTCTTCTCTGGATGGTCACGGTCGGTATCGTCAGCCAGTTCGTGCCGCGCATGATAAGCGTCATCGCCCCGGCCAACATAGCGGCCGGCATGCCTCCCGAGGCTGCCGCCGGCGCAGCAGCCGGGACGGCCCTGAAGATGCTCACGATTGCCGCCGTCTGCGGCCTCGTCGGCTCCTACGTCTGGGGCTGGCTCGACCAGAAGCTGGGCACGAAGCCCGCCTCCTGCATCTATGCGATAAGCTACATCGTCGCGCTGCTGCTGCTCATTTTCGCCAAGGTGCAGGTCCTCACCTACATCGCGATACTCTTCGTCGGCTTCGGCATAGGCGGCCTGCTCAACCTCATGGCCAGCATGGTCATCGCCGTCTACGGCCGCTACGACTTCACCGCCGCCAACAGTCTCGTCTCGCCGATAGCCTCTCTGATCCAGAAGGCCGCCTTCGTCATCATGGCCGTCGCGCTCGCCAAGTCCGGCGGCGACTACACCGTCCCCTATCTCATCTTCATCGGCATCGACATCGTCGGCATGATACTGCTGCTCTTCGTCACCAACAAGTGCAAGGGCAGGCAGGAATAAAAAGCCCGCATCCCGCGCATCCCGGCCCTCCCGCAAAAAGAGAAAGCCGCTCCGTTCAGATGAACGGAGCGGCTTTTATGCTTTCTGATCTTATTCGCCGAAGAACTTCTGGTGGACGGCCTTCATGGCGATGTCGCTGTCTGCCTCGTCGATGAGGACGCTGACCTTTATCTCGCTGGTCGAGATCATGCGAATATTGACCTTCGCGTCGTAAAGGGCCTCGAACATCATGGCGGCTATGCCGGGGCTGTTGATCATGCCGGCGCCGACGATGCTCAGCTTGCAGACGGTATCGTCCATGGAGAGGTTCTGGAAGCCGATCGAATCGCGGTTTTCCATGAGGGTCTTCATGGCTGCGTCGACGTCGCTCTGGGCGACGGTGAAGCTGATGTCCTTGGTGCTGTCGCGGCCGATGGACTGAAGGATTATATCGACGTTTATCTGCGCCTTGGCCATGTCGCGGAATATCTTGAACGCGACGCCCGGCTCGTCCTTGAGGCCGACGAGGGCTATGCGCGCGATGTTGCTGTCCTTCGCTATGCCGCTGATCTTAGTCTCTTCCATTTTTACGACCTCCTTGACTTTTGTACCGGGTTTGCGCTCGTAGCTCGAGAGCACCTCGAGATTGACGCCGTAGCGCCTTGCCATTTCGACGCTGCGGTTGTGCAGGACCTGAGCGCCGAGAGAGGCGAGCTCAAGCATCTCGTCGTAGGTTATCTCCGACAGCTGATGCGCCGTCGGGACCAGACGCGGATCGGCCGTAAATACGCCGGTGACGTCCGTATATATCTGGCAGAGGTCCGCGTGCAGCTTCGCCGCTATGGCGACGGCCGTCGTATCGGAGCCTCCGCGGCCGAGGGTCGTCACGTCGTCAAACTTGTTGACGCCCTGGAACCCCGCCACGAGGACGACTCGCTTGCGGTCGAGCTCGGCGCGGATGCGCTCGGTCGCGACGGACTTGATGCGCGCGGAGCTGTAGCTGCTGTCGGTGCGCATGCCTATCTGCCATCCCGTCAGCGATACGACGGGGACGTTCATGCGCTCCAGCGCCATGGCGCAGAGCGCAATGGATATCTGCTCGCCCGTGCTCAGGAGCATATCCATTTCCCTCTTCGACGGGGATGGATTTATCTCATGCGCCTTTTCGATGAGATCGTCCGTCGTGTCGCCCTGCGCGGACAGCACGACGATGACGCTGTTGCCCGCGTCATAGGTCTCCTTGATTATTCCCGCCACTCTGTTGACTTTCTCGGCGTCCGCGACGGAGGAGCCGCCGAACTTCTGAACGATAAGTGCCACTTGCTATCCCTCTTTCGGGTTTACTAATCCAGCACGCGGTACTTCACCGCGCCGGGGCCCGCAAGGGCCTCTATCTCCGCGGCGTCATACTTCGCGTCGGTTATATATGCGCCGTCGGCGAGCTTCGTGCTTTCCTTCATCTCCGCGCCGCCGCGTACGTACCAGCGGTCCCTGATGAGCTCGTGAGGCGTCACGGCGTCGTCTCCGCCGTCACCCCAGTCTACGTACTTTCTCGCGCGGAAGTGCTTGGCGGCGTCGATGACGTCCGCCACGACGGCGCTGGCCGTCGGCATCTTACCGGCGCCGCGCCCGTAGAACATCGTATCGCCGGTGGCGTTGCCGCGGACGACGATGCCGTTAAAGACGTCGCGCACGGAATTGAGCTGGTTGGTCGGCATGACGACGAAGGGCTCGACACAGATGGCGGCCTGCCCCTTCCCCGTCCTCACGGCGCGGCCGATGAGCTTGATGACGGCTCTGGCCGGGGCGAGGATGGCGACGTCCTGCGCGTCGACCTCGGTGATGCCGCGGGTCGGCACCTGGTCAGGATCTATCTGGCGGCCGAAGGCGAGGTCGGAGAGGATGCATATCTTGCGGCAGGTATCCCTGCCCTCGATATCGGCGGCGGGATTGGCCTCGGCATAGCCCTTGGCCTGCGCCTCCTTGAGCGCGTCCTCGAATTTCGCGCCGCCCTCGTACATGCGGGTGAGGATATAGTTGGTCGTGCCGTTGAGGATGCCGTATATCTCCTCTATCTCATTGGCGGCGAGGCACTGGCTTATCGGGCGGAGGATGGGGATGCCGCCGCCGACGCTCGCCTCGAAGAGGTAGTTGAGGTTGCGCTCTCTGGCTATGGCGAGCAGCTCGTGCCCGTGCGCCGCGACGAGCTCCTTATTGGAGGTCACGACGTTCTTGCCGGCGAGCAGCGCCCTGCGGGTAAAGTCGAGCGCGACGCCCGTCCCGCCTATGGTCTCGACGACGATGCTGATGTCCGGGTCGTTCTCAATGACGGAGAAATCATGGATGACGAGATCTCCGAAAGGACTGTCGGGGAAATCCCGGACGTCGAGAATATACTTGACGGCGATCTCGGCGGCTGCGCTGGCGGCGATCTTTTCCTTATTGGTCGCCATCAGCTCGACGACTCCGGAGCCGACCGTTCCGAATCCCATAACGGCGATATTGATCATTTTCTAACCCAACCCTTCAAGGCCTCTGATTGTACTCTTCAGCGTTTCAGTCTAATGAATTAATATATTAGCACATAGTTTTCGTAAGTGCAAGGCCGAATTAAAGCTTTTTCAGCAGTTTTTGCGCCGCTTCCTCGAGGCAGACGCAGAAATACTCCGCCTCGGCGGCCGTCGTGAACTCGGAAAAGCTGGCGCGGATGCTCCCGTCGATCACCTCGGGAGGCAGGCGCATGGCCTCGAGCACGTGGCTGCGGCGTCCCTTCGCGCAGGCGCTGCCGCGCGAGACGTAAACTCCCCGCTCGCTGAGAAAGTTCATTATCGTCTCCGAGCGAAGACCCGGCAGCGAGAGGCAGAGGATATGATCCGAGCCGCCGCCGACGACGATCGCCTCGGGCAGCGTGGAGGCGAGCCTTTCGATAATGCCGGCGCGGATGGCGGGATCGCACTTTCCCGCGGCCTTAACGGCGGCCGCGAAGCCCGCTATCGCGGGGACGTTTTCCGTCCCGCTGCGAAGGCCGCGCTCCTGCCCGCCGCCGAAGACGAGAGGCTTTATGTTCGTTCCTTTTTTTACATACAGCGCGCCGACGCCCTTGGGCCCGTGTATCTTATGCGAGCTGACGCTTATCAGGTCGGCTCCGAGCCTGTCCGCGCGGAGAGGCTGCTTCATGAAGGCCTGCACGGCGTCGGTGTGCAGCAGGGCGCGCGAGCCCTTTATGAGGCGCGCTATCTCGGCGACGGGATAAATATTGCCCGTCTCGTTATTTACCGTCATGACGGAAACGAGAGCCGTATCCTCGCGCACGGCGGCGGCGACCTTTTCCGCGGAGATGCTCCCGTCCTTTTCCGGGGCGACGAGCGTTATCTCCCAGCCCTGCCCGGACATGGCCTTGAGCTTTTCGAGGACGGCCTCGTGCTCGACGGCGGTCGAGACTATATGGCGGCCGCGGCGCGAATATGCGGCGGAAAGAGCCCAGTTGTCAGCCTCGGTGCCGCCGGAAACGAAATATATCTCCCCCGGCTGCGCGCCGAGCGCGGAAGCTATGACGGAGCGCGAGGCTTCGACCAGATCGTGCGCGTCGAGCCCCGCGGTGTGCAGCGAGGAGGGGTTGGCGTAAGTCTCCGTCATGGCGCGCATGACGGCCTCGGCCGCCTCCGGCCTTACGCGCGTCGTCGCGGCGTTGTCGAGATAGGCCGTCATCCTTCGACCACGACGGACCTGACCGCCTCGCAGAAGCTCTCCGCGTCCTTGTCCGTCCCGTGGACGACGACCTCGAGCGTCTTGGAAAGGTCGAGGCTGAAGATGCCGAGCACGGACTTGGCGTCGATGGTGTAGCGGCCCGAGACGACGTCGATATCCTCGGGGCACTTGTTGGCCTCGGTTATGAAATTCTTGACGTCCTCGATGGAGACGAGCTTGATATGGAACGTGTTCATTTCCGTCCCTCCGTTTCGTTGGCTGTTACCATATAATATTAAATCCGCCCGCGATAGTCAACGCCGGGCGGTTATATTTTTGCCTCTTTACATACAATAACACAGTGAAACATCTTCGGAGGTGCGTCATGTTCAGAAAAAAAGTCCTTCCCTTCATATTATTCATTTTGGTCGCCCTCGCCGTCGGCGGGCTGTCGACTCTCGTCTCGAAGGAGGGCATGGAGGCCTCTAAGGTCCTCCTGCAGCCTCCCTGGGCGCCGCCCGACTGGCTCTTCTCGGTCGTCTGGCCCATTCTCTATACTCTCATGGGCATATCCGCCGCGCTGGTCTGGCGAAGGACCTCCGAGCGCACGGGTCCGACCGTCATCTGGGCAGTACAGCTCTTTTTCAACGCCATGTGGAGCGTATTCTACTTCGCGCTCGCCATGCGCGGCTTTGCCTTCTTCTGGCTGCTGGCGCTCATCGTCCTCGTGTTTATAATGATACTGCGCTTCAGGCGCGTCTCGCTCGCGGCGGCGCTGCTGCAGATCCCCTACTTCATATGGATATGCTTCGCCGCGCGGCTCAACCTCGCCGTCTGGATGCTCAATCGTTGACAAATCCCGGCCTTATGGTACACTGTCCGTATCAGCGGCGGCCCGCCCGCCGCGTACGGGGTGAACGATTTGAGATTTCATTTTGTGACGCTCGGCTGCAAGGTCAATCAGTTCGAGACCGCCGCCATGACGGAGCTTCTCCGCCGCGGCGGGCACGAGCCGTGCGCCTCCGACGCCGACGCGGTCATCATCAATACCTGCGCCGTGACGGCGGAGAGCGTGCGCAAGTCGCGTCAGGCCGTGCGCCGCGCCCGCAAGGACTTTCCCGGCGCGGTCATAGCCGTATGCGGCTGCGCCTCGCAGGCGGACGAGGACGAAATGGCCGGGCTCGGCGCCGACCTCGTCGGCGGCAGCGGAGACAGGGCAGCCTTCGTCGAAAAGCTCTGCGCTCTCGTAAGCCGGCGCCCCGCCGCGCCGCTTCTGGACGCGGGCGATCCCATGGCGCGGCGGGAATACGAGCTTCTCCCCGCCAAGGCAGCCGAAGGCCGCACGCGCGCGCTGCTCAAGGTAGAGGACGGCTGCGTCAACTACTGCGCCTACTGCATCATCCCGCATCTGCGCGGCCCGGTCCGGTCGCTGGACGCCGCGCAGGCGGCGGAGCAGGCGAAGGGGCTCGCGGCCGAGGGCTTCAAGGAGATAGTCCTGACGGGGATAGAGCTCGCCTCCTGGGGGCGCGACCTGCCCGGAAAGCCCGGCCTCGAGGCGCTTATCCGCGAAGTCGCCCTCGCAGTGCCCGACGTGCGCATAAGGCTCGGCTCGCTCGAGCCGCGCGTCGTCACGCAGGAATTCACGGCGGCGCTCAAAACACTTCCCAACATAGCCCCGCACTTCCATCTCTCCCTCCAGTCCGGCTGCGACGCGACGCTCGCGCGCATGCGCCGGCGCTACGACACGGCGAGGTTTTACGAGTCCGTCGAGCTGCTGCGCGAAGCTTTCCCGCTCTGCGGACTGACGGCGGACCTCATATGCGGCTTCCCCGGCGAGACGGACGCCGACGCGGAGGAAACGCTCCGCTTCATAGCCCGCTGCCGCTTCTCGGATATGCATATTTTCCCGTTTTCCCCCCGCCCGGGCACGCCGGCGGCCGAAATGGATGGCCGCGTCCCGAACGCGGTCAAGAAGGCGCGCTGCGCCGCCGCGGCCGAGGTCGCGGACAAAATGCGCGCCGGATTTCTCGATTCTCTTCTCGGCTCCGAGCAGGACGTCATCTTCGAGCGCGGCGGAGTCGGGCATACGGGAAACTACTGCCTCGTTTCCGTCCCCGGAATGCAGCCGGGCAGGCGCGCCCGCGTCCGGATAACGGGCCGCGCGGGCGGCGAGCTGACCGGGGAGCTGCTTTAATTCGTTAAAACAGAAAAATACGGCTCAAAAAAAGGGTTTTTTGTGCAAAAAAGCGTCTTTTTTAGTTTGACAAGCTAAATCAATGATACTATAATACTGAATTAATAATATTCACCTATTCATCCAATCAGATACGGAGGTCTTGAAAAATGGAACGTGTATACAACTTTTCCGCGGGTCCGTCGATGCTTCCTCTGGAAGTGCTCGAAAAGGCCGGCTCCGAGATAACCAGCTACAACGGGAGCGGCCAGTCCGTCATGGAGATGAGCCACCGCAGCAAGATCTATCTTGACATCTTCGAGGAGACGAAGGCCGACTTCAAGCGCCTTTTCAAGGTCCCCGACAACTA
Source organism: Oscillospiraceae bacterium (assembly GCA_016287555.1). GTDB lineage: Bacteria > Bacillota > Clostridia > Oscillospirales > Oscillospiraceae > RGIG7949. The sequence continues at coordinate 1,260 of JAEFAK010000034.1, read as the reverse complement.
TGAGATCCTCTTCCTGCAGGGCGGCGCGACGCTCCAGTTCGCCATGACGGCCATGAACCTCATGCCCCGCACGGGCAAGGCGGACTACGCCGTGACCGGCTCCTTCTCCGAAAAGGCCATGAAGGAGGCCAAGAAATACGGCGAAGTGAACATCGCCGCTTCCAGCGCCGACGCCAACCACACCTATATCCCCCAGCAGAGCGAGCTCAAGCTCACCCCCGACGCCTCCTACTTCTATTACTGCGACAACAACACCGTCTACGGCACCGAGTGGAACTACGTCCCCGAAGTCGGCGACGTGCCCCTTGTCTGCGACATGTCCTCGAACATCATGTCCCGCCCCGTCGACGTCTCCAAGTACGGCATAATCATCGCCGGCGCTCAGAAGAACCTCGCTCCCGCGGGCGTCACCGTCGCCATAGTGCGCAATGATCTGCCCGGCCACGCCTTCCCCTATACGCCGGTCATGCTCGACTACGCCGCCATGATCAAGGGCGACTCCATGCACAACACCCCGCCCTGCTACTCCATCTACGTTCTCGGCCTCGTGCTCAAGTGGGTCGACAAGATGGGCGGCGTCCCCGCCATGCAGCAGCGCCGCGAGGAGCGCAGCAAGCTCCTTTACGACTACATAGACGAGTCCAAGCTCTTCAAGGGCTGCGCCCGCCCCGACTCCAGGAGCAGGATGAACGTCACCTTCGTGACGGGCGATCCCGATCTCGACAAGGAATTCGTCGCCGAGGCCGCCAAGCAGGGCTTCGTCAATATCTCCGGCCACCGCTCCGTCGGCGGCATGCGCGCCTCCATCTACAACGCCATGCCCATGGAGGGCGTCAAGAAGCTCGTCGATTTCATGGCCGCCTTCGAAAAGGCGCACAAATAAAAAGCGCATTCAGTAAAGAGGTGCAATAAGATGTTTACCGTCAAGACTCTCAACAAGATAGCCGCCATAGGCACGGACAGGCTCGACAGGCAGTATTTCGCCCTTGACGACGCCTCCGAAAAGCCCGACGCGATAATCGTCCGCTCGGCCAAGATGGCGGACTACCCCTTCAACAAGGAGCTCAAGTGCATCGCGCGCGCCGGCGCGGGCTACAACAACATCCCCGTCGACGTATGCGCGGAAAAGGGCATCGTCGTCTTCAATACCCCCGGCGCCAACTCCAACGGCGTCAAGGAGCTCGTCATCTGCGCGCTGCTGCTCGCCTCGCGCGACGTGGTCGGCGGCATCGAGTGGGTCAAGTCCGTCCCCGAGGGAGA